>NZ_JBHLWV010000017.1:0-4579 GCF_042432625.1 Gordonia phosphorivorans
CGCTCTCCAACAACAAGGGCTACTGCCGACGGAACCTCCACAATTCGGGTAGCGACCGCATCAGCAATCGACTCCTCCAACACCGGCACCACCACACCCGCCGACGCGCTCACGATCGCCGTGGTCTCGGTGTCGGTCATCAGGGGCACGTCGCCAACGGGCGCGGCCGGATCAGAGACCAGCGCATCGAGGACCTCGACGAACCGACGGCCCAGCACCTCGACCGTCGCCGGGTCGAACAGCGCGGTGGCGAAGGTCAGTAGTCCGTACCAGCCGTCGGTCCCGGACGAGGTCACCAGCGCCAGATTCAGGTCCATCTGGGCGACGACGTCGTCGGGCTCGACCGGGCTCACCGACAGGCCCGCGGTCGCCACGTCATCGACCGACGCGGATACCGGGTCCACCGACAAGATGATCTGCACGATCGGCGAGAAAGCCTCCGACCGTACCGGATTCAACGCATCCACCACCGACTCGAACGGCACCTCAGCATGCTCGAACGCCGCCAGATCAGCGCCCTTCACCTCCGCCAACACCTGCGCGAACGACGACGCCCCATCCACCCGAGTCCGNAGCCCCATGGAAAACCATGAACCGGGTCACCCCGAAGCGCGAGGCGATCGCGTCCACGCGCCCTGCGATCTCCGGTGCGACGTCGAACGAGAGTTCGGCACCGCGACTGTCGAACACCCGCGGACGCGGGCGGTCGGTCGGAAGCTCGTGAACGTCGGGAGCGCCGGCCAGCGCATCCGTCCAATAGGTCAGCTGGCGCCCGAGGACCGATTCCGGATCCTCCGGTGCACCCAGCACCGCGTGCTGCCACAGTGCGTAGTCCGCGAACTGCACAGGAAGCGGCTGCCACAGCGGAACGTCACCGGCGACCCGAGCGGCGTAAGCGGCGATCAGATCCGCCGCGAAGGGGCCCGTCGACTGGCCGTCGAAGGCGATGTGATGCGCCACCAGCGCGAATACGCGATCGCCCTCTCCGGCCTCCGCGAGCCGCACCCGCACCGGCAGCTGCGTGGACACGTCGAATCCCGACGCCGCATCGCGGGCCAGCGCTTCGAGGTCGTCGACCTGCGCCCAATCCAGCGCATCGTCTGCCTCAGCGGCGGACAGCACCTTCTGGAAGGGCACGCCGTCGGACGCGGGGAAGATCGTCCGCAAAATCTCGTGTCGGCCCATCACATCGGCCAGCGCCGACCGCAGGGCCCCGATGTCGAGATCCCCCGACAGCCGGATGATGAAGGGGATGTTGTAGGCCGCCGATTCCGGAGCGAATCGGTTGATGAACCACATCCGCTGCTGGGCGAACGAGAGTGGAAGTCGGTCGGGCCGCGGCACTACGGCGGTCACCGGGGGGGGGCAAGGCCGGGGCACGGCCTTCGGCGAGCCGGACCAGGTCGCGCACCGTCGGCGCATCGAAGACGTCCCGCACGCTCAAGTCGACACCGAGCACTTCGCCGACCCGCGCGACCAGTCGCATGGCCGACAACGAGTTGCCGCCGCGATCGAAGAACGACTCGGTCACGGAAACGCGATCGAGACCGAGCAGGTCGACCACGACAGCCGCCACCGCCTCTTCTGCGGCCGATGACGGGCCGATGTACTCGCCGGCGGCGGCATCGAGGTCGGGTGCGGGGAGCCGTCGGCGATCAAGTTTGCCCGCACTGTTCAGTGCGACTTCGTCGAGCAGCATCCAGCTCGTCGGCCGCATGTACTCGGGAAGCCGGGCTGCGGCCACAGCCTTGATCGAATCCAGATCGACCGTAGCCGGAGCGATGTAGCCGACGAGGAACTCGCCGCCGCCGGTCGCCGCGCTCACCGCAGCGGCAGCGTGCACCACACCGGGCACGCCGGCGAGCACCGACTCGACTTCACCGAGTTCGATGCGCTGGCCGCGGAGCTTCACCTGGAAGTCCGTGCGGCCCAGGTAGTCCAGCATGCCGTCGGCTCGGCGCCGCACCAGGTCACCGGTGCGGTACAGGCGATCGCCAGGAGCACCGTACGGATCGGCGACGAAGCGCTCAGCGGTCAGGCTCGGCTGTGCCGAGTAGGCACGTGCGAGCTGGACACCGCCGAGATACAGTTCGCCCGGCACTCCGTCTGGAACCACGCCGAGTCGAGCATCGAGCACCAGGGTCCGCGTATTGGCAACCGGGCTCCCGATGGACACCGCATCATCGCCGGCCTCGATTTCGGCCGCTGTGACATCGACCGCGGCTTCGGTCGGACCGTACAGATTCACCAGCGACGGGTCCGACAGCATGAGCGCACTCAGCAGTCGCTGCGCGATCATCACCGGCAAGGCCTCGCCGGAGGTGAAGATCCGCCGCAGCGAAACCAGCCTGGAGACACGGGGCCCGACCACGTCGATGAACACCGCCAGCATCGACGGAACGAAGTGCACCACCGACACACGCTCCTGGCCGATCACCGAGGCCAAGTAGTCGGGATCGCGGTGGCCGTCGGGCACCGCGATCACCAACGGCGCCCCCAGCAACGGGGGAAGGAACAGTTCCCAGACCGAGACGTCGAAGGTGACGGGCGTCTTGAGGAGGAAACGGTCATCGGCGGTCAATCGGTAGTCGTCACGCATCCACAGCAGTCGGTTGACGACGGCTCGGTGCGAGACGGTGACGCCCTTCGGGACGCCCGTCGACCCCGACGTGAACAGCGTGTACAGCGCATGCTCGGGACGCAGGGGGGCGATCCGCTCCGCATCGGTCAGCGGCGGCACGCCGAGATCGATCGCGCCGGACGCGTCGACCTCCACCAGACGGATCCCGTCCATCCGAGCAGAGGACGGCGGCACGAGTCCCGGAGTCACCAGCACGACACCGGCGCCGGAGGTCGCCAGCATCGTCGCGATGCGTTCGGACGGAGCATCCGTGTCGATCGGCACGTACTGTCCACCCGCCGCGACCACCGCGTGCACGGCGACGAGCAGCTCCACGCTGCGCTCCATGAAGATGCCGACCGCGCAGTCGGGTCCCACGCCGTGCGCTATCAGCTCTCGGGCCAGGGTGTTCACCCGCGCGTCGAACTCGCCTCGCGAGACTTCTCGGCGACCGAACACCAGCGCGGTGCTGTTGCTCACGACCGGTGCCCCTGCGATCAGGTCCGCGACCGTGCGCTGCGGCATCGCGACGACGGGCCCGTCCGCGAAGTCCAGGGCTGCGGCCCGCTCCCCGACTTCCATGATCGGGACGTCGCCGACCGCCCGCTGCGGGTCCACGATCAGCTCCCGCAGTACCGCGACGAACCTGTCCGCCATCGACGCAGCAGTCGCCGCGTCGAACAGGTCGGTGGCGTAGTTCACCGTGCCGGACCACTCGGCTTCTGCCGCCGAGAATATGCGGAACTCGACATCCAGCTGTGCCGAGATCACCGGCGCCGGAAGACGCTCGACCCAGACCCCGGCGATCTCACCTCCGGTCAGGCGTCCGGAGGCGGCCGGGTCGAAGGACAGCATGACCTGCGCGAGCGGCGAGAACGCCTCACTGCGCGTGGGATTGAGCGTCTCGACGACGGCCTCGAACGGCGCATCGGAATGCGCGAAGGCATCCAGATCGGTGGTTCGCACCTGAGCGAGCAGATCCGCGAACGTCGCGCCGGAGTCGACCTGTGCCCGAAGCACGAGGGTATTGACGAACATGCCCACCACGCCGTCCAGTTCCGAACCACCTCGACCGGCGATCGGTGTCGCCACCGCGATGTCCGATGTTCCGGAGATTCGTGCGAGGAGCACCGCGAGCGCGGCGTGCAGAATCATGAACGGCGTCATGCCGGCTTCCCGGCCCACCTGCTCGATTCGCTCGGCCACGCTGCGCGGGATCGCGAAGTCCACTTCGCCACCGGCGTGGGAGGCGACCTGCGGCCGCGGCCTGGCCGCCGGCAGTTCGAGGACGTCCGGAAGATCGGCGAGCTGCGTGTTCCAGTAGGCCAGCTGCCGTCCGACGACGGAGTCCGGGTCTTCCGGTGAACCCAGGACCCGGTGCTGCCACAGCGCGAAGTCGGCGAACTGCACCGGCAGCGGCGCGAACTCGGGTGCCCGTCCGGCCGCGCGAGCGGCATAAGCCGTCAGTACATCGGCCATCAACGGCGCCACCGACTCACCGTCGGCGGCAATATGGTGAACGACGATGCCGAAGAGCAGGTCGCCCTCCCCCACGTGGTGCACCACGACGCGCAACGGCCACTGGGCGGCGACGTCGAATCCGGCGGCCACCGCACGCTCGAAGGCGTCGACCGAGCCGGCCTCGATCCAACTGAGTCCACCGGCGATTTCCGGCTCCGGCACGACCGCCTGGACGGGAACCCCGTCGGCGGAGGGGAATACGGTGCGCAGGACCTCCTGTCGCGTCACCGCATCGATGACCGCCTCCCGCAATGCTTCGAGGTCCAGGCTGCCGCGGAATCTGACGACGGCGGGGATGTTGTAGGCCGAGGACTCCGGATCGAACTGGTTCAGGAACCACATGCGCTGCTGCGCAAACGACAACGGCACCCGCTCCGGACGCGGCACCACCGACGTCACCGGCGGCAACGCCGGAGCCCGACCCACCGCCACCATCGA
>NZ_JBHLWV010000018.1:0-31759 GCF_042432625.1 Gordonia phosphorivorans
TGCGCGTTGCCCGCTCTTTGAGCTCGGCGGGGTACTTACGAGGTGCTGCCATGATGGCGGGTCCTTCCGGGTGTTCCTACCCTCCATCAAACCCGACACGATTCAGTGTCGTACTTCCAGGTCGGCCAGTTGGCCGCGGCGGGTGTTGGTGACGAAGCAGGTCAGGCGCCAGCCGCCCGAGTCGGTGAACCGCAGTTGCGCGCCCGGGTGGGGGCGTTCGCGGCGCACGATCACCCGCATACTCGGCGGATACCCGGTCAGAGACAGGACTCCGGTGAGTTCGGCGACCTGGGCGCCGTCGCGGGGTTGGCCGTCGGGGTTGTAGGCCTGGGTCCACACCGTCTTGGGGAGTATGTCGACCGCATCGGCCATGGCCGGGGTCATGCCGAGCCCACACGAATAGGACAGGCCCCGTTTATGCAGGTAGTTGAGGAATTCTTTGGTGCCGCCGCCGCTGTCGGCGCGGATCAGGATCTTGCGGCCGGCCCGCCAGGTCAAGTCCGGGATCTGGGCCAGGGCGCGGTGAAGGACAGTGATGTGGTCGGCGGCAGTGTTCGCCCCAGCATTCCCGGCCCGCAACAGTGCGGCGGCGGCTTCCCCGGTTCCTCCCCGGCCGTGGTCGATGAACGCCAGCAGCGGATGGAACCCGTAGCCCTTCTTGTAGGTTGGGGCCGCGTTCTGTTTCTCCGAATGCGCGGTCAACAGGGTCGCATCCAGGTCGATGATCAGCGGCCGGTGTTCATCGACCTGGTGGTTCGGGGCATGCTCGGCGGCCAGCTCCCACACCGTCTTTCGGGCCGCCGCCCGCGCGCGGGCCAACGCCGACAGGGTTGTGACCGATTCGGCGGCCAGGGCCGCGATCAGCCGAGAAACGGTCGGGTCGGAGGCCACCGGACCGAACACCTTTTCCCGGCCACGCAGGACCGCCAGGTCGGCGGCGCAGTCACCACCGCTGATCATCGCCACAGCCAGATCCAGGATGATCTTGCCCGGATCATGGACGGCATGGTCTTTGCGCCACGGCGCCAGCGCCTGGCTCAACAACCCCGGCAGGCCTGCGACTTCGGCGGTACGGGTCACCAACGCCAGTCCGGCATGAGACACGATCCCGGCACCGTCACCGGTGACCGTCGGCTGCGGGTAGTACACGGTAGAGTTGCTCACCAGAAGGGTGCNCTAGCGAACGCCCGGATCCTCGGAGTACGAGCACGCGCCAGATTCCGGTTCGAACAGTGGCTGGACAGCTGACGGTCCACGCCAAGATGCTGGCAGCTTCGCCGCGTTGATGGATCTCCAACGCGGCGAAGCGGTAGCAGTGGTCAGTGCTCGGCGAAGTCGGCGAGGTGGCCGAGGCTGTCGGGGTCGCGTCGTACACCGCTGACCGCGAGGTCGGTGGGCAGCGCGTGAGCGTCGCAGTGCGGCCACCATCCGCCGGCGGTGTACCCGACGCAGGTGACGGCAGCCCCGCATTCGACGAGCTGGCCCGTGCGGTCGGCGTCCAGTCCGCAGCAGCCGGATCGTTCCAGTGCGATGGCCGTCCGGTCCCCGACGCTCGTCGGCAGTTTCCGCTGGTAGACGAGACCGGCCTTGAAGTCGGCGAGGAAGTCGTCGACACCGGCCCAGGCGGTCGTGTCGGGTTCGCCGCCGAACCCGGTAGCCAGCACCATGTCGATGATCACGGCCAGGCCGTCGGCGGCGAGGTCGGCGGGCACGGTGACGGCGACGATCGCTCGGGTGGTGCCCGAGGCGAGGGGTGCATGCCCCCGGCGGTCCCCCGTCCCGTACGTGCGGGCCACAGCGCCCGCTACGGGCGGGGCGTCCGGGCAGGCTTGGCCGACCGCACAGTCGGCCAAGCACCCCTCCCCGCAGTCACAGCCTGCGCAGCATGACAGGTCGTCGATGGTGGTCATCGCTGGTCCTTCCTGTTCTCTGGTGCCGCCAGGATCTTGCGGCGGATCTCGTCGATCGCGTCGAGCAGGTCCTGCCGGGTGCCGTACAAGACGAGGCCGCTGCCGCCGTCGGCGTCGATGATGACCGCGTGCTGGTCATCGGTCAGCGGCTCATCCGGGTGCAGGGCTTCGTTCCCGTCCGCGGCGTTGACGGCGGTGGCGTTGCGGGCGGCGTAGTTGGCCTCAGCCCAGGTCGTGGAATAGCTCATCGGTGAACTCCTTATTGTGGTCGCGGTGGCGTGCCATCAGTGCAGCGCAGCCCTGTCGGTGGGTGCGGCACCCAGCCCGGGCTAGGGGGCGGTGAACCCGGACCACAGTGCGCACGCGGCCACCATCAGCGCGAGCATGGCCGTCAGCGGATGCCCGAGGACGATCGCGCCGATCGCGACGACCACACCCGCCACGACAAGAACGACAGCGATCAGCGGTCCGCCGACCTTCCACAGCTCGTGCAGCAGATCCCGCAGGAAAGCTCGGCGTTCGGCCGGCGGAAGGGCACTGGTGGTGCGACGCAGACTGTTTCGGTTCGACATCGGAAAGCTCCTTGCGGTGGGGCGAATAGAACGCCTTCACCGTGCCGACGGTCACCGACCGGTTGCGGCAACTCCCAGGTCGATCACCAGGTCGGCGCGGCGACGCACCAGCTGCTGGTGGTGGCTGGCCAGCACGACGGCGGCGCCGGCCACGGACAGTTCCTCCACGGCCTCGATCACCACGCCGGAGGCGATCGGGTCGAGCATGGCGACCGGCTCGTCGCACAGGATGATCGGCGGGTTCTGCACCAGCAGCCGCGCCACGCACGCCCGCTGCAGCTGACCGTCGCTGACTTGCCCGGGAAAGCGGTCCAGCAGCGCCCGTTCCAGGCCGGCGGTCGCGGCGGCCGTGTCGACGTCGGCGACGGTGCCGCCAATGCGGGCCGGTTCGCTGATGATCTTGCGCAACGTCCACCGCGGGTTGGCGACCTGCCGGGGATGTTGGGCCAGCACACCGACCGCCCCCGAACGGTGCACAGTCCCGGAGATCGGCCGGTTCAGGCCCGCCAGGGTGCGCAGCAGCGTCGTCTTCCCCGCCCCGGACGGTCCGATGAGGCCGCACACGCGGCCTGGTGAGACGGTAACGGTGATCGGCCCGGCCACCGGTGCCTGGTGATGGCCGACGACCAGTTGCTCGCAGCTCACTGCCATGCCGGCTCCTTCCCGAACGCCGCCAGATACGGGTCGGCCGCGGTATCCAGTGCGGCCGGGGTGGTGCGGGCCAGGACCTGCCCGGCCCGCATGACGGTGACCTCGTCGACGACGCCGGCCGCGTGCAGGGCGGTCATGTCGTGGGTGATGGCCAGGACCGCGCAGCCGTCGCCGGCCAACGCGGCCAGCAGCTTCCAGGTGTGTTCGGCCAGTTCGGGGTCGAGCGCCGAGGTCGGCTCGTCGGCGATGAGCACCTGGGGGCGTCCGGCGAGGGCGGCGGCGATCGCGGCCCGCTGCCCCATCCCGCCGGACAGTTCATGCGGGTACAACTCGAGTGCGTTCACCGGCAGGTCGACGGCGGCCAGCAGTTCCACGGGAGTGCGGTCCGCGCCCAGGACGTCGCACACCTGCTGCAGTTGCCGGCCGAGGGTGTGGGCTGCGGTGAACGAGGTGGCCGTCGACTGCGGGACGTACCCGATCTGGTGGCCCCGCACCTGCCCCCATCCCCGCCGTTCCCCCACCTGCAGTGCACGGTCGGCCAGGTGCACGGTGCCGGTCATCGTCACTGCCGGCGGCGGCAGCCCGATCAGGGCGCGCGCCATCATCGACTTCCCGCACCCGGACTCGCCGATCAGTGCGTGCACCGCCCCCGCGTGCACCGCCAGATCGGCGGCTTCCAGCACCGTCAGCTGTTCGCGGCGGCCGCGGTGCTGCCAGGCGGCGGTGGCGGTCACCGCGGTAGCAGCCAACGCGGCGTTCATCGGCCCAACCCTTCCGGCGGGGTGAGCGCCGCCCGGATTCGGGTGGTCGCCGCCGCACATCCCAGGGCGGCCACGATCAGCGCGATCCCCGGGACCGCCAACGTCCACCAGGCGCCGGTCAGGACGTCCCCGCGCGCCGAGTTCAGCAGTGCCCCCAGGCTCGCGGACTCCGGCGACAGTCCGACGCCGAGGAAGGACAGTGTCGATTCGTGCCAGATGGCGTGCGGGACCAGCACGATGAGCGCGACCAACAGTTGCCCGGTCACCGCTCCCAGCAGGTGGTGGCGGGCGATGAACCAGCGGGATGCGCCTGCCAGGCGGGCCTGCTCGATCCAGCCGCTGTGGCGGGCGCTGAGCAGTTCGGCGCGCACCACACGCGCGACGGCCGGCCAGTGCGTCAACGCGATGGACGCAATGATCGCGACGAGGGCGCCGCGCCACATCGCGGCGATCACCAAACCCAGGACCAGGTGTGGGAGCGCGTTGACGCCGTCGACCAGCCGCATGACGATCGCGTCGAACCATCCACCCCAGCTGGCGGCGGCAACACCGATCGCCGCGCCGATGGCCGCCGACAGCAGTGCGCACACGGCGGCGATGGCCAGGGAGGTACGTAGGCCGGTGACGGTGCGGGCAAGTAGGTCGTGCCCGAAGTGGTCGCTGCCGGCGAGGTGGCTGCTGCTCGGCGGCTGCAGGGCGTTCGCGAAGTCGGGGCGGCCGGCGTCGAGGATGAATCCGAGCACGATGACGGCGAGGATCCCGGCGGCCGCGGCGGCGACCGGCCACCAGTGCCGCACTGCGGCGCCCGGGCGGCCCGTCAACGGCAGGAAGGCAGGTTGGGTCACGGCAGCACCGTCGGTGGCGGGCGGTACAGCCGTCATTGGTCGTCGCCGATCTCGCGCAGCAGCGAGGTGCGGACAGTGAGGAGGTCGCCGGCGGCGTCAACGCGGCCGCGGTGCAGTTCGGACATGTAGCGCAGTTGGTGGTCGCCGGTGAGCCGGATCTGCGTCCACGTGTCGTCGACGCGCACGACCTCTCCGACGATCCGGCCTTTCCGTGCGTGCAACCAGGTCGTCACTGCCCTACTCCAGCGCTGTCGTCGGCGGCGACCGACACGGTGTTGCGGCGCAGCTGGTCGAGTTCGTCGCTCGAGTAGATGAGTCGGCTGATCTCGTGGGCTGCTCCCCGAATGTTGACGACGAACCGGTCGGTGAGTTCCTGGTCTCGGTCGGTGTCCATGACCAGGTGCGACAGGATCTCCGCGAGTTTGTCGAGCAGTGCAGGCACTTCCCGCGCACGGAGGGGCGCAAGGGCCTCGCGGGCGGCCAGCAGTCCCGCCTTTCTGAGGGTGAGGTTGTCGCGGTCGGCGTACGGCGCGAAGGCGCGATCGACGGCCTCCTCGGCAGGGTCAGTCATCGTGTTCCTCCCCTGCATTGTCGTCGTCGACGGTGTCGGGATCGCCCTTGCCGTGGTGGTAGTCGATTTCGCCGGCGATGAAGTCGGTGAGTTCCTGGATGCGTTCCATGTGGTCCTTGAACTCCGGCGACTCGTGCTGGAAGCGGGCGGCCAGCTCCGCGCACGCCGTCGAGTGGTGGGCGATGAGGATGTACACCTCGGAGATCAGCAGTGACGCCATCAGTGGCGGTCCTGCCTGCGCGGCATCAGGGCTGGCGAGATCATCGAATGCCCTGGACGGGGATCTGTTCGAGTTTGGTCTCGCTTCGGGGTTCGGACGGCGCAGCGACCGACTCCCATTCCCGCACCCTGCGGGCCATCGGCTGGTTGAGGCTGCCAGCTTCCCGGCTGGTGTTGGCCGCGAACTTGGCCGCGGTCGTCACGGTGAGGGCGGCGGCCTGCGCAGCGGCCAGGGTGGCGTGCGCCTGCGCGGCGGCGAGCAGTTCGGGGACGGTGAAGGCGCCCCGCTGCTCGGCCTGGGCCAGCAGCTGTTCGGCGGCGCGGTAATGGTCAGGTCCACTCATGGTCATCGGCGTTCTCCTTCTCGGGGTGGGGCCTACGATGTCAGTCGCTTCTTCCCTGCTGCGGCGTCGTCGAGTTGGCGGAGGCCTGCGGTGCGGACGGTGATGATGTAGCCGGTGCGGTCGACGCGTCCCCGGTTGGCTTCGCTCATGTAGGGGGCGTGCGCGGCGAGGTGCTGTGCGAGGGTGATCACTGGTCGGTCCCCTTGGTCCACGTGGCGGCGATGTGTTCGTCGCGTGCCTGCCACATCGCATGTCCGGTGCGCTGGTGCACACGTTCGCCGCAGGTGCAGAAGTAGCCGAGCGGAAACACGTCGAGGGGGCTGTGAGCGGCGAGGTGCTGGGCCAGGGTGATCACGGGGGCGACCTCGCGCTGCTCGGCCTGGGCCAGCAGCTGTTCGGCGGCACGGTAATGGTCAGGTCCACTCATCGTCATCGGGTTCTCCTTCTCGGGGTGGGGCCTACGCTGTCAGCCGCTTCTTCCCGGGCGCGGCGTCGTCGAGTGATGTCAGGCGGTCAGGTCCGCTTGCGGATCCAGGGCGACGGCGGCGGCGTCGGACAACGCCGAACCGGCAAGGACGAATCCGGCGGCGGCCATCGCCAGCGTCGCCAGCAGCGGGAAGTCGGCACCGGTGGCGGCGGTGACGAGGGCGTCGGCGACACCGGGCCACCCGAAGACGGCTTCGACGATCGCGGCGCCGGCGATCACTTCCGGTAGGCGGGTGCCCAGCAGCGCCAACGACGGCCCGGCCGCCGCCGGCCACACGTGCCCGACCAGCAGTCGTCGCCCGCTGATTCCGCGGGCCCGGGCGGCGGTGACCGGGTCAGTGCCGGCGGCGTCGGCGACGGCGGTGCGCACGGTCAGGGTCAGCCACGGCAGCTGCGAGACGGTGAGCGCCGCCCACGGCAGCACCGCATGCCACAGCAGGTCGGTGCCGCCGGCCTCGAGGCCGGGGGTGGCGGCACCGGCGGTGGGAAACCAGGCGCCGGCGACCGCGAACACGGCCACCAGCAGCAGGGACAGCACGAACGGCGGGGTGGCTGCCAGCACGGTGACGCCGCCGGACACGGCCCGGTCCGGGACGCGTCCGGCCCGCAGGCCCGCCCAGGTGCCCAGTGCCAGGGAGAGCAGGGCGGCCGCGGCCAGGGCGGCCGCCGATAGTCCGAGGGTGAACGGCAGCCGCTCGGCCAGGACAGTGCTGACCGGCTGATGTTGGGTGGTGGACCAGCCGAGGTCGCCGTGCAGGAGATTGGTCCACCAGTGCGCCCAGGACTGCCACCACGACTGGTCGAGGCCGTAGGCGGCGCGGGCGGCGTCTCGTTGGGCTTGGGTGGCCGACTGGTAGTTGTCGCCCAGGTGCGCGGTCAGCGGGTCGATGGGTGAGAGGGCGGCGACGGCGAAGATGCCGGCCGACACCAGCAGCAAGGTGATCAGCGAGGTGCCGGTGCGGCGCAGCAGGAGCCTGCTGATCCGGTGTCGCCGCGACGGGCGGCCCGACCTCGAAAGGGTCGGCGCAGGCGGCGCCGCCGGTGGTGCTGGCGCTGGCGGGGCGGCGGCCAGTCGCGGATGGTCGGCCAGAGTCATGACGGCCGCTTCCAGGCCGGCAGATTCCACCACGGCCCCCACGTGACGCCGTGAGCGTGCGGTTCCATGATCGCTGCGGGCTGGGTCATCGCGGTGTCCTTGACCCCGTACGTGTGGTGCATGAACGTCAGGAACACCGACGACGGGTTCGCCGTGTAGACGTGTTGGATCTGCCGGTACAGGTCGGCTTTGTTGGGGCCGTCCGGGGTGGCGCGCGCCTGATCGAGCAGGGCGTCCAGGCCGGGGGCGGTGAAGTTGCCCCGATTGGCGAACGGTCCTGATCCGGCGGTGCGGGTGTGCAAGGTGGTGACGACCTGCTGGTCGATCGAGTACGGCATTTCCCCGCCCGCCAGGACCACGCCGTCGCGGTCGAGGTGGGCTTCGATGTCATCCCAGCTGCTGCCGACGGTGCGAACCTGCACCCCGATCTGCCGCATCTGTTCGGCGAACGCGACAGCCAGGTCGCGGCGCACCGTGTCCGACGATTCGTAGCGCACCACGAACGCGGCCGGCGTGGTGCCGCGCACCCGCACCCCGTCCCCGTTTCGGCGCCATCCGGCCTGGTCGAGAAGTTGTTCGGCGCGGGCAACGTCATGGTCGAACTGGGCGTCGGGGTTGTAGTAGTCGCCGTAGACGGCGCTGACCGGGGTGCTCGCCGGCGCCGCGGATCCGACGAGGACATCGTCGACCATGCTGGCGCGGTCGACGGCCACGTTCATGGCGGTGCGCGCGGCCTGGTCGGCGGTGAACTCGTTGCCCGCCGGCAGGGAGATGGCCCGCCAGTCCGCGGACGCCACGGTCTGCACCGTCATCCCGGGCTGACCGGACAGGGACTGGGCGAGTCGGGGCGGAAGGTTCGCGCCGTCGATCTCCCCGGCCCGCATGCGTTGGGCGCGACTGTTGTCGTCGGGGGTGTGCACGTACACAACCCGGTCAATCGCTGGTGGCCCGCCGCGGTAGTCGGGGCGGGCGACCATGACTGCTTGGTCGGCGCGCAGCGACTGCAGCGTGTAGGGGCCGGTGCCGGTCGGGGTGGTGTTGAGCTTCCACGTCGCGGCCGGGCCGGCCTCCACCTTCTCCGACGGCACGATCCCCAACAGCAGGTACGGGTTGGGGCTGGCCGGGCTGTCCATCGTGACGGTGACCGCGTGCGGGCCGTCAGCAGTCACCGCGGTGAGGGGCGTGAACTGTGCGGCGATGTCGGAGGCCACTGCGGGGTCGGCGACCGCCCGATAGGTGGCGACGACATCCGCCGAGTCCAGGGCGGTGCCGTCGCTGAACGTGACATCTTCGCGCAGCGGGACGCGCCAGGTGTTGCCGGACAGTCGGACTGGTTCGGCGGCGGCCAGCGCCGGGGCCAGGCGCGGCAGGGTGGTGTCGGTGTCGGCGGCCGGGGCCAGGAGCCCTTCGTAGATCGGTGAGACGCCGAGCGCCCCGTACCCCAGGATCGGGTTGTAGTCCGCTAGCGGCTGCGAATCGGCGAGCACGAGTTGCCCGGCGGTGTCGGCGGTCGGGGCGCATCCGGTGACGGCGATGACGGTGACCGCGGCGGCGGCTAGTAGGGGGCGGTGGTACCGGAGCTGCACGTGTGTCCCTTCGACGGAAAGACCACCTGATTAGTGTCCGAGCAGACACATGTTGTGGGTGCGGTCAGCGTATCGACGGCCTCTTACCGCCCCAGGAAGGAACAAACGTGCAGGTACAGGATGTTCAGGTTGATCCGGTCCCCTGGGCGGACCGGTTCGCGGTCCTCGCCGATCCCACCCGCCTGGCCTTGCTGATCGCCATGCACAACCATCCCGGCTTGGCGGTGCTGTCATTGGCCGAGCTGGCCGGCGTCAGCCCGAACGCGGCGTCGCAGGCACTGCGCACGCTGCGCGCCCAGGAGTGGGTGCACGCCGAACGGGCCGGGCGGACGGTGCGGTACTCGCTCAACAGTGACGCGATCGTGCACCGCATCCTCCACGACATCATCGGCTGCCATCACCGGCCGCACGTCACCGCCCAGCGATAGTGCGCCGCGCGCCGGCGCCCGTCTCCGAACTGTTTGGTGCCGCAGATGGTCGGCGGCGACAGCTCTGATCAGGGGGTCACTTCCCCCACCGAGAGGCACCCCGTGAAGATCATCCTGACCGACCATTTCCGCACGGTCGTCGAACACTGCGAGGAGGTCATCGACGCCGACAACAAGGCCCTGGCCGGCGACCCCCGAGGGCACCTGGATTTCGACGACCACCAGCTGCTGCGGTGGTGCATCGAAGCAACCGCCGACGCACGCTGGTGCCCGCCGGCCGGCGTCGAGGCCGGGCCTGCGTTCGTGGTCGAGGACCGCCCCGACATCGACGTCGATGTCCAGGTCAGGACCCTCTACGACAACGACGGTCGCGCAGAAGGGCTGATCTCGGAGACTGTTCTCACCGTCCGCGATGGCGCCCCCGAAACCACCGGCACCGTCATTCACCACTACCTGGGCTGGCTGGACGTTCCCGACCTGACACCGGCGACCGCGACCGCCGAACCGGTGACGTTGATCGACCAGCTCGTGGCGTTCGCTGAACTCATCGCCGCCGCCGTCACCGACAAGCTGGAGCACGACCGGAAGTTCTGGGCCGCCTAACCGCCAGGCCAAGGCCACCCGCGGCCACACCAACTGGTGCAGCCGCGGGTGTGGTGGCGGCGGCGGACAGGTCAGCCGCGCTCGATGCGCACCCGCCACCCCACTGTTCGGCGATCTCGGCGGGCACGCTCGGTGCCGCAGCGCGTCAGCCCGATTCGTTGAGATCAGGGGGTCAATTCCCCCACCGAGAGGCACCCCGTGAAGATCATCTTGACCGACCAGTTCCGCAAGGCCGTCGAGCACAGCGAGGAGGTCTGCGATCCGCCCTCGAAACCTTTCACCGGAGACGCGCGGGGTCTCCTGTTCTACGACGATCACGACACGCTGCGACTGCTCTTCGACGACCCCTCCTACTTGTGGCCGAATCCGCCCGAATCCATCGCGTCTGGTCCTGCGCTCGTGATCGAAGACCGGCCCGACATCGCTGTCGAAGTGATCGTGTCGATGCACCACGACAGCGACGCCCGAGCGGTCGGGTTCCTGCTGGAAGCGGTCCTGCAGATCGACGACGCTCAGGGCACGCACCGGGCCGCCGTTGGCGGCTGCATGGACTGGCTCACCGTGGCCGACGTGACACCTCGTGGGGCCAACAAGCCGGTGACTTTCATCGACCAGCTCGTGACGTTCGCTGAACTCGTCGTCGCCACCCTCAACGAGAGCCTGGCGCAGGACATGAAGTTCTGGGTCGCGGCCATCGCCGCCTGACCACCCCGAGCCAGAGTGCTGGCGGCCGCCCAACTTCCAGGGTGGCCGCCGGCAGCGGCCCGGGCGACCGGACAGCGCCGGCCTCGAGGCCGTCGGCGGTCTGCTTCTGTGCTCGCGCCGCGGTCACCGACGCCATGACCGCAGGGCTTTCCTGCTGCTTCCCGCGTGCCGCAGCTGATCAGACCGTCCTCTCAGAATCGGGGTATCCCCTAGTGAAGGAGTCCAATGACTGAATCCCTCCCGGCCGCGCAGGCCCTCGATCTGGTCGTGTCGGCCGTGCAGTCGGCGTTGGCGGCGGGCGCCCCTGCCGGTGACGTGTTCGGTTCGGTGTTGGCGGGTGGGCTGCCCGCCACCGCTGTGGCAGCCGAGTTGACGATGGTCACCGAACGTGGCGACATGCCCGATGAGGTGACGGTGCTGCTGGCCGGTGAGGTCGTCGAGCCCGGCCACCACTACTTGGTGAACCCGGACTCGGGGTGGGAGCCCGAGCAGTGGCGCCAGCACATCGCCGACGCGCTCGCCGCGACGTCGGGGACGCTGCGCACGGTGCTGGTGGAGGCATTCCGCAACGCCTCCGACGCCGGGTTCCTGCCCGAGGGCGACTACCTGCCCGCCGCCGACCGCTAGGCCTGGCCCGCCGCCGTCGGCCACACCTCACGGGCGTGGTCGGCGGCGGTTCATGTTGGCCCGCCTGGCCGGACAGCCGGGCCGGCCAGGGCGCGCACAGCAGTGCGGGCCTCACCCCGGTGTTCGGGGGTGAGGCCCGCAGATGGTTGGTGTGGGCGGTCAGCTGGCCTGGGCGTGACCACGGTTGTACCGGGAGTGCAGCTTGTACCCGCACGTCAGGATCGTCTCCCAGTTCCCGCACTGGGCGCACAGGACGTCGGTGGAGGCGACGATGGTCGGCGTGGTGTGCCCGGCCAGCTCGACGGTGGCGTGCTGGTCGTCGAAGCCGATCAGGCGGGCCTCGACGGTGGTGCAGTTGTCGACGACGACGGTGACCGCGTCGTTGGGGTAGCTGGTGAGTGCCATGGTGACCTCCTGGTCGGTGGCGGGCGGGGGAACAGTTCTCACGGTGCTCTGGCCCACCCGGCGACTGCGGCACACAACAGCCCGGCCGGCACCTCCCCGCCGCGGTATCGGCGCAGCTGGAAGTGGTGTGGTGGCGGGGCTCCGGCGGACAGTCGGCCCGGTCTGGGCGTGCGGCGACGGCACCCACCCGGGGGTGGGGTGCCGTCGGTTCGCGAGAGCGGGCGGGTCAGGCGACCTGCTTGCGCTGCGCCCACTGGGCGAACAGTTCCGGGCCCTGGTCGGTGATCTTCTCGGCGATCAACGGCAGCGCGTGCGCGTGCAGGTTCCCCGCCCGGCGGTGCCCGACCGGCAGTTCCCGCAAGCCCATGTAGCCGGTGGCCACTCGGGTGTGGGCGACGGCCAGGTCGTAGGTCAGGTCGGCCAGCGACGGCACGATCAGCGCCAGGACGTTGGCGCGCTTGACCACGCGGGTACCGGGCCGCAGCAGCCACGTCGGCTCACTCAGGGTCGGGTCGACCACCACCATCCGCTGGTAGTGCTGTTCGATGCTCGCGTACGGGGCCAGCAGGTAGTGGTCCAGCGCAGACCAGTCGCGAGCGTTCATCGTCGCCTTCGTGGCCGTCATCGTTGCAGTCATCGTGTGCTCCTCGTTCGGGGATGGGTCTGCCACGACATTCGCCGCCCCCGCAGTCCGGCTGCGGCACCTGCAGGCCCCGCCGGCACCCGACCGGCCAGCGTGTTCACGGCGGCGGGACGGACAGGTGCCGGCGATTGCCGGTGAAAAGGAAGACCGGGCCGATACGGTTTCGCCCATGTGCATCGGAGTGGGAGAAAAGGGTGGGCCGAAGCGTTGTTCGGCCGACGCACGCGGCCGCGCAGAGATCGCGCACACCGCGGTGCTCACCCAAACCCAGGTGGTCGACGACCTGACGGCCGCGCACACCCAGTCCAGCATTGACATCGACGAGCTGGTGGCGGCGATCAACGGTGACCTCAGCCCCGAGCAGGAAGCGGCGATCCTCGCGCGCACCGAAGATCCGACACCGCCAGAACCCGAACCGGAATCGAAGCCTGAACCGGACAGTTCCCCGGCGGCGACGTCGTGGCATGGGCAGATGGCGGCGGCGTCCGCTGAAGTCGATCAAGCCTGGAGCGCGGTGCAGATCGCCGAAGCCGAGTTCGCCAAGTCCCCGGAGATTCCCGGCACAGCCGTCGAGAAGGTCCGCCACACCATGGAATGCCATGAGCAGTTACTCGCTGCCAGCACGGTGTACGAGGCGAAGGTGCGCGCCGCCGGCGAGCTGGTCGCGGCCCGCGCGGACACGTTGATCGCCGAACGCCTCGACGGGTTCCCCGAGGATCCTCCGCGGGTCACTCTCGAGGAGCTGAGGGACCTGCAACGGTCGACCTGGACCGACGGGGCTTCCCTCGCCGAGTACCACCGCAAGGTCGAGCAATACAACAGTGAACATCGGCGCATCACCGGCCGTGACCGGGTGCGCGCCGAGGCCTACCGGGACGTGCTCTCCCAGATCCGGCCCGTCGGTGACGCGGCCCCGAAGATCGCCGGCAAACGCCCCCACAAGCAGACCGTCGCCGACCTGCAGGCTGCCGCCCGGTTCATTCCCGGCGACTGGATCACCGCCGTCGACGACGCCCACGGCCCCATCACCGTCCGCCGAGCCACCGGTAAACGCGGCTACTACAGCCGTAGCGAGGAACTGATCGTCACCGGCGGCGAAGAGGCCACCATGCACCACGAGTACGCGCACCGCATGGAAGCACACATCCCGCAGATTTCGGCTGCCACCAACGCGTTCCTGGTGCGCCGCACCCAGAACGCTGACGGCGTCCGCGATCAGCTGGAGCGATACAACGGTTCCCGCAGCGAGTTGCTGCGACCGGATGGTTTCGTCGACAAGTATGTCGGCAAGGAGTACGGCCACGAGTCGACGGAAGTGTTCACCACCGGCACCGAAGCCTTGTTCGCCGGACAGTACGGCGGCCTGATCGGCGCTCAACGCCGCGAAACCGGCGAATCCTACTCCGCCGATGAGGAACACCGCGCCCTGATTCTTGGCCTGTACGCCACCGCCTTGCGAGGAGAGCATCGTTGAGCAGTCCCGTCACCATCCACGTCACCGAGTACGGCGGGGACCGCACCCTGACCTGGACGCGCGCAGTCCGCGACGACCTCACCGATCGCGGACAGTGGTCTGGTGACCCCGGTTGGGTTCAGGCCGCACAGGACGCCCTGCTGACCCGCTCGGATGTGCGGGTCGCCCACCCCGACCTGTACTACGAGTTCGGGGTGTTCGACGGCAGCACCGTGATCGCCGACGTGGCCGCGGCGATCATCGCCGCCACCAATGCGCGCGGCGATTGCAGCCAGGCAGTCGCCGAACTGCCGGCAGAACTGTTCGCCGTCGACGACGACGTCCCCGACGACGCCGTCTACTAGCTCTGCCCTGATCACCGGGTACCGCCGAGCGGGGTGCCGCTCCCCCCAAGCCCGTGTCTCGACACTGGTGGACGTTCAATCCCCACCGTCAGGAGACATCCCGTGTCCAATGAACCTCTGCGTCGGAAGATCGCCGCCGACCAAGTCGAGTCCGCAGTCCGACTAGCACTGGCCGCCGGTGTCGACGCCGACGCCGTTGTCGACGCCGCCCTCAACGGTGGTCTGCCGTCCGAGGCCATCACCGACCGTCTCACCTGCGTAACGGTCGGAGATCTCCTCGCCGACGACACCTCCTACTGGTTCGGCGATACTCCGGCCCACGTGCGCACCTACCGTGTCGATCCGGGCGCCGGATACACGCGCACCGAATGGGAGCAGTCGCGCGCAGACGCCCTCGACGGCACCAGTGGGGCGGTGCGGGCGGCGTTGACCGTCGCCTACGACGACGCCGCCGACAGTGTCTACATCACCGACGGGACACACCGATGAGCACCACCGACAATCTCGACCGCGCAGCCGTCGACCGCTACCGCACCCCACCAATCGTCGAACCCGACGCCGACTGCGCCCAGATGATGGCAGCCTTCTCGACGGTGCCACCGATCGTGCAGTACCAGGGCCGCAGCGACCGAGAGGGCCTCGTCGCCCGCAACCAGTCCCGCGCACTCCGGGTCGCTGTCGCCGTGACCGCCTACGCCTACAGTCACGGCATCCCCGAATCGGCGGCAGACGCACTCACCGATCTGCTCAACGACGCCCGCCACCTGGCCGACGCTCTCGGCGTGGACTGGGAGACGGTGTCCCGACCGCACCACTACGACGACGAAGTCGCCGGAAACGACTAGCCACCGAACTCGGCGAGCAACGCTTCGGTGCGCGCCAACAGATCCTCCGTCCGGCGGTCAATCTCGGCGAATGTGCCGTCCACCCCTTCGAACTCGTCGGCGGCAGCCAACCTGGCCGCCACACCACGCCCATAGTCGTCAGGCAACGGGCGTGGTGTCTGCTCCGGCTCCGGCTCCACCGGGCCGTCGCTGCGCGCCAACAACCGCTCCACCATCGCTGTGCGCGTCAGATCCCCGCGACCAGCCCCGTACAGGTGAGTGGTGATCACGTCCGCGACCGCCTGACCGGTCATTCCGGCCTCGTCGTCACCGTTGGCTGCCACAAGATTCCCCCACCGATCGAAGGGCGGAAACAACGCAAAACCCGGACGCGGAGACGGCGCCGGGGCCGACGTCGCGGGCCGCGCCGTCGGCGACACCTGCTGGGCGGCTGACAGAGGCTTGACCAGAACCGCCGACGCCGGCCGGACAGCCAGCCGATCCCGCAGCTGCGCCCACCGCTGCCACACCGGCAACAATCCGAACGGGTCGTCAGGGTCGACCGCGATCTGCACCTGATGCTGGCCACCGATGACGACCATGCGCCCATCGCTGGTGATGTCACCGCACCGCAGTTCCCCGATCTCCCCGACCGGTACACCCACCACCACCGCCAACCACAGGATCAGAGCGTCACGGCGACCGAACAGCCCGGCCACCCAACCCGCCGTCGGCAGTTCCCCAATCCGCTCCAACGCCATCTCGGTGTCACGGCGGCGCACCGACAGCAGCCGCCGTACCGCGGTCACCGTGCCCGGTTCACTGTGGCCGGCGGCGCGGTGGACATGGTTGATCGCCGAGACCCGCCGACGCAGAACTGCCTGCGAGGCGTGCGGATCTTCCTGGTGAAGGAAACGGGCGACGGTGACCGGGTGGGCGGGCAGCGCGGACAGGTCCATCGCCGCGCACCAGTCGGCGAACAGTCGCCATTGCCCCCGGTAGGTAGCCGGCACTTCTACGACCGTCGAATCCATCCGACCCTCCTGCTGCTTCTCCGTCCAGTATCGGGGTGCCGGTTTCCGTTCGGTACAGCCTTGCGGTCCACCAGCCACCCACACCACCACTGTTGTGCGCATGTGTGCTGGTAGGAGGGTTGCCGCTGCGGGTCGGGGGTGCCCGAGAGAGTTGTCGTAGCTCGATCACCCTCCTCGAAAGGATCTCTCATGGCACTTCAAGTCACCTCCCCCGCCGACATCATCGCCGCGGCCCCAACGGCCCTCGGCTTCGTGCCCGAGGACTCGGTCATCGTCTTCGTCTGTTCGGGCCAGCGGCTCGCGGCCACTGCGCGATTCGATTGGGATACCGCGATGGACACGCTGCCGGAGGTCGCGGAGGCTGTCTCCCGCCGCGCGCTCGACGACATGTCCGTCCACATCGTGCTCGCCCCGACTGAACCGATCAGTCACGCCCCCCACGTCCTGCAACTGCTGGCGCAGCTTCGGGAAGTCTTCGCACCGACTGACATCGACCTGCGCTCCGTCCTCATGACGACCGGGTTCACCACCGGCCGCTGGGCGGACCTAATCACCGGCGAAATCGGCACCGTGCAGGACTGGCGCACCAGCACCGCCGCCGCCGACGCCGTGCACGTGGGGTCGACGATCCTCGGGAGTCGCCAGGAGATCGTGGCCGCTATGGCGGTACTGGCCGCCGTCCACGACGGCGCAGAACTGCCCCCCACGCACGCCGTACAGCAGATCGGTGCAGCCCTGATCGCGGGCCGGTCAGTCAACAATCCGGCGCAGCTGGCGGCAGCCCTGTCCCCGCACCTGAACCACGGTGCACTGCGCGACCTCATGATGGGCTTGGGAACCATCCATCCCGACGCGGCCGCCGACCTGTTCCTGTCGATGGCCGTGCACGCTCGCGGTGACAATCGCGCCCATCTGCTGACCTTGGTAGCGACCGCCGCATACGTCGGCGGTAGCGGCGCCCGCACCAACATCGCCGTCGATGAGTCCTGCAAGCACACCGCAAACGGGGAGCCGACGGGAATGGGTTGCCTGTTGCGGCTGTCGGTCCAGCAGGCTCTGCCCCCACGCGACCTCGCCGACCTCATCCGCGGGGGTGTGGAGGTACACGCCGTGACCGTCGAAGACATGGCTGCCTCGCCGAACCTGTTCAAGGCAAAGGTGGAGGAACTGCTGGGCGCCGCGTGACCGCCGCCACCAGCGGCCACTAGCCCGACGTTAGGGGGTCCAGACCGGCACGGTCTGGCCCCCTTCGCCCCGCCGCCACGGCGCCGCCGGCCACGCTAGATCAGCGGCCACAGTGCGCCCGTCGCCGTACACGGCGGCCTGCAGAATCCCCGGCAGCCCGGCCAGGCTGCGCTCAACTTCCCCGCACGCACGCTGCTCGTTCATGGACGCCACGGTAACGGACAGCCTGCCGGTGCGGGCTGTCCGAACTGCCGCAGCGAACAACGGGGCCAGGCCATCACGGTCTGGCCCCGTTCGTCTGGCCCCGGTCGTCTGGCCGCCGCCGCGCTCGCCCTCCCACCGAAGGCGATGTCGAACAGCTCCACGCGGCAACAACGCCCACACCACTCCTGCCCGAACCGTTCTTGCCGCAGCCACCCAGACCGCTCCTGGAACCTGAAGCCATCCACCGACGAAAGGCATGAACTGATGATCGACACCCTCCTCGAAGCCCTGTCCACCACGCCCGTCGCCTGCATCGTCACGGCCGTGTCCGCGCTGACCATGCTGCTCGTGTCGGCGGCGTCCCTGGTCCATCTCTGGCGCAACCGCGACCACGCACCGCCCTTGTCCACCGCACCCGAATCCACCCACACAGGAATGGAACTGCGATGAGCACCCCCACCACCTTTCAGCGTCCCGCCCACTGGCCGAGAGGCTTCCTGATCGACGCCGCGATCCGCTGCCCGAGCTGCCGATCCCACCAGTCCGTGATGGTGCGCACCGACAGCTGGGCGAGGTTCACCGCCGCCGGCACCGATGTCTGCGACGGCCCCGACTACACCCCCGAGAGCGCCGCCGTGTGCGGGAACTGCCACCACACAGGGCAGCTGACCCACTTCACCGACTTTCCCCTCCACGACCGTCTGCCCGAAACCGCGCAGTTCCGCGTCACCTGGGCCGCCGACGGGCACGCCCCAACCTCGGTGTGGCCCGACGTGGCCGCAGCCGACCTTGACGACGCCCGCGAGATCGCCCGCAGCTACTGGCCCGGGATCAGCGCCGCCCTCACCGACGACGCCCTCACCGTCACCGTCGAAGAACCCGACGTGCCGGGGCTGATCGACGCGGTCCGCGACGAACTGCTCTGGACGCTCGGACCGCCCACCTTCACCTGCTAGCGCGACGACAAGGCGCCGGCGAGCACGGGCCGCAGGTCTCCCGCTGACCAGGCGACGTCAGCGGGCGCCCTGCCACCGGTGTGAGCGGACAGCTTTCAGGTAATGCTGCGAGCCCCGAACCGGTCTCCTACCAGTCGGCGGACAGGTCGGGTCTAGCTGGTTGACCGCGAAACTTGATAGGTACGGGCAGGTAGCCCATCTCGATGAGCGCGTCGGTGAGGTTGAATACAATTCCGGCTTCAGCGGCCTCGTCCGCCCAGTATTCGAGCGCGGCGGCGACCCGATTCAGTGGCAGTTCCCCGCTGCGCGAACGCTTCGAGAACTGGCCCCGACTGCCGTAGCCGGTGGCGTCAGCGCACTCTTGCACGGTTACGTCACGGCGGAGGTGGAAGCTCGCCCACGCTTCCAACCTGATCGTGTTCACGAAAATGATCGTAGCGTTCAGTCTTGGTGCCTACGCCGAGAATCGGCCCGGATGAGCTACTCACCTCGCCGCTGCCTTCGCCGATGTCGTCGACGTCGTTAGAGGTACAGCCGGCAGCAATCTGACCTGCATGGCCGCCCGGCACCAGCCGAGCCCAGGTTCCGCCGGCGAGTGATCTAGGCGGTGACCCGTTGTCCCGCACCGCGTCACGGCACAATGAGGTGCGCTGACGGTCGCTATCGGGAGGTTCTGCGTCATGGGTTCGGTCCACGAGGTGATCGAGGAGTTTCGGAAGGCACCGTCGAACTCTGAGCGGGGCACCAAGTTTGAGCAGCTGATGGTCCGCTACATCCAGCTCGATCCGACACTGTCTCAGCAGTACGAGCAGGTGTGGCGGTGGATGGACTGGCCTGGCCGCGACGGCAAACCCGACACCGGCATCGACCTGGTGGCGCGCGAACGCGACACCGGTGAATACACGGCGATCCAGTGCAAGTTCTACGAACCGACATCCACCCTGTCCAAGAGCGACATCGACTCGTTCTTCACCGCCTCGGGCAAGAAACCCTTCAGCAACCGTCTCATCATCTCCACCACCGACCGGTGGGGGGCGAACGCCGAGGCCGCACTGGCCGATCAGATCATTCCGGTGCAGCGCATCGGGTTGGCCGAGATCGCAGAGTCCCCGATCGACTGGGACATCGCCTACCCCGGTGACGACTTCCAGGTGACGTTGACCGAGGCGGTCAAGCACACACCGCGTCCGCATCAGCAGGAGGCAATCGACGCGGTGTTCGCCGGCTTCGATGCCGGCCATGATCGGGGCAAGCTGATCATGGCGTGCGGGACAGGCAAGACGTTCACGGCGTTGAAGATCGCCGAACGCACCGCAGCGAACAATGGTGGCAGCGCCCGAATCCTGTTCGCAGTCCCGTCGATCTCACTACTGTCCCAGACACTCCGGGAGTGGACTGCGCAATCGACTTTGGACTTGCGGGCGTTCGCTGTCTGCTCCGACGTCAAGGTGTCCCGATCGGCCGAAGACATCAACGCCTACGACGTGCAGATCCCGGTGACCACCGACGCGCCAACCCTGGCCGCCGAGATGGGTCACCGCAAGCGCGCCAAGGGTCTAACGGTGGTGTTCACCACGTACCAGTCCCTACCCGTGGTGGCGGCCGCACAGCGCCTCGGAGTGGACGGGTTCGATCTGGTGATCTGCGATGAAGCGCACCGCACCACCGGAGTCACGTTGTTCGGGGCAGACGAGTCGAACTTCGTGAAGGTTCACGACCCGAACTTCATCCACGCCGACCGACGCCTGTACATGACCGCCACCCCGCGCATCTTCGATGACAACGTGCGCGCGAAAGCCGATGAGCATTCCGCCGAGATCACCTCGATGGACGATGAAAACACCTACGGCCCGGAGTTTCATCGCCTCTCATTCGGGGAGGCCGTCGACCGCGGTCTACTCACCGACTACAAGGTGATCGTGTTGACCGTCGACGAATCAGTGATGGTCTCACCACTGCAGTCGCAGTTGGCTGGGGAAGTCGGCGAGCTACGCCTCGATGACGCGTCCAAGATCGTGGGCTGCTGGAACGGGCTAGCCAAACGCGCCGGCAAGGCACCCGACGGCACCGGTTTCACTCCAGGGGAGGCGCCGATGCGGCGTGCCGTGGCCTTCGCCAAGGACATCGCCGCCTCCAAGCAGATCGCCGACGTATTCCCCGCCGTGGTCGATTCGTACCGCGAGCTGCTCACGGACAGCGAGAACGACGGCCAGGTGATTGATTCGACCAACCTGGACCTGACATGCGCGGTGCGCCATGTCGACGGCACCTACAACGCCCTCGAACGCAACCGCGAACTCGCCTGGCTCAAAGCCCCGATCCCGGAATCGGAATGCCGGATCTTGACCAACGCCCGGTGCCTGTCCGAAGGGGTGGACGTTCCCGCCCTGGACGCGGTGATGTTCCTCAACCCGCGCAACTCCGTGGTCGACGTGGTCCAATCCGTCGGCCGCGTGATGCGCAAGGCCGACGACAAGGCCTACGGCTACATCATCTTGCCCGTCGCAGTCCCCGCCGGAGTCAGTCCGGCCGCGGCTCTGAACGACAACATCAAGTTCAAGGTGGTGTGGCAGGTCCTCAACGCTCTGCGCGCCCACGATGACCGCTTCAACGCGATGGTCAACTCCATCGCCTTGAACGCCACCGCGGAGCTCAAGGCCGGACAGGGCACAGATCGTCTCATCGGCGGCCACATCGGTCCCATGACCGGTGACGACTCCTTCGATGACGGCACGCGCCCCGACAACGACTCAGCCTCCGGCGCCAGCACTGGCGACGACGGCACTGCGATGGCCACCCAGATGGCGCTGTTCTCACTGTCGGAGTGGCAGGAAGCGATCTACGCACGGATCGTCGACAAGGTCGGTACGCGCGCCTACTGGGAAAACTGGGCCAGTGACGTCGCCGACATCGCCGCCGCCCTCACTGCCCGCATCCAAGCCACGCTCGCCGCGGCCGACTCCTCCATTGTGGCCGCGTTCGATCAGTTCCTGACCGGGCTGCGGGACAATCTCAACGACTCGATCACCCGCGACGACGCGATCTCCATGCTCGCCCAGCACCTGATCACCAAACCCGTCTTCGACGCACTCTTCGCCGACCACGACTTCGCTTCCCACAACCCGGTGGCGATCGTCATGCAGAACATGGTTGACCGTCTCGGCGGCGCCGGCCTCGAAGCGGAAATCGCTCACCTGCAAGGGTTCTACGACTCGGTACGCATTCGGGCCGCCGAAGTGACTACCGCTGAAGGTAAGCAGCAGGTGATTGCCGACCTGTACGAGAAGTTCTTCCGTATCGGATTCCGCAAACAGGCCGAAGCTCTCGGCATCGTCTACACCCCGGTCCAGGTCGTCGACTTCATCCTCCGCGCCGCAGACCAGGCTTCCCGCGACGCCTTCGGCCGTGGCCTCACCGATGAGGGCGTGCACATTCTGGACCCGTTCACCGGCACCGGCACGTTTATGACTCGGCTCCTACAATCGGGGCTCATCGAACCAGCCGATCTGGCCCGCAAGTACGCCAGCGAGTTACACGCCAACGAGATCATGCTGCTGGCCTACTACATCGCCGCGGTCAACATCGAAACCACCTACCACGCCCTCGAGGGCGTCAGCGCCGAGACCTACACACCGTTCGAAGGCATCGTCTTGGCCGACACCTTCCAGATCACCGAAGACGACGACAGCATGGACGCGGTCATGTTCCCGCAGAACAACGACCGCATCCTCAAGCAGCTCGCCACCCCCATCAACGTCGTCATCGGCAACCCGCCGTACTCGGTCGGCCAGACCTCCGCAAACGACCTCAACGCCAACATCTCCTACCTCACCCTCGACGCCCGGATCGCCGGCACTTATGTGAAGCGCTCTACCGGAGGCCGGAAGTCACAGCTCTATGATTCCTATGTGCGGGCCTTCCGCTGGGCCACCGACCGTATCGGTGACGCCGGCGTCGTCGCCTTCGTGTCCAACGGCGGCTGGATCGACGGCAACACCGCCGACGGCATCCGCCTATCTCTCGCCGACGAATACGCCAAGATCTACGTCTACAACCTCCGCGGCAACGCGCGCACGGCCGGTCAATTGCGGCAGCAGGAGAAGGGAAACGTCTTCGGTGGAGGCGCCCGAACGACAGTCGCGATCCTGGTCGGTGTCAAAGACCCCGCCCACACCGGTGCCTGCGAGATCCTCTACCGCGACATCGGCGACTACCTCACCCGCGAGCAGAAACTCGATATCGTCGATTCCGGCACCCTCGACTCCATCGACTGGCAATCCATTGCCCCCAATACCCACGGCGACTGGATCAGTCAACGCAGTGCCGATTTCAAGATGTGGCCCGCGCTTGGCGACAAAACCGGCACCGTGGACACCATATTTAAGAACCACTCTCTCGGACTCGGAACTAATCGCGACGTATGGTGCTACAACTACGGGCGCAGCGCACTTAGGGAAAATATGCGCCGCATGATCGATTTTTACGACTCCCAAGTTTCTGGATTTGCTGCGTGGCGCAATAGCCATCATAACGGTGATCACAAGCCTGAAGTCGACCATTTCATAGAGACGGACCCAAAAAAGATCAGCTGGGGCGGAACTCTGAAAAAGGATGTCGCGTCAGGAAAACGAATTCAATACGACGATTCATCGATCGTTCGCGGCAGCTACCGCCCTTTCCAGTCACAATTCGTGTACTTCAACCGCGATGTCAACAATCGTGTCTACCAACTACCGTCGATGTTCCCGACCCCGCACCACCAGAACCTCGGCATCGTGCTGACGGGCCCTGCCTCGCACTTCGAGTTCACGCCCTTCATCACAGACCTGCTGCCCAACTTGCACTTGCTCGATACCGCTCAGTTCTTCCCGCGCTGGACCTACACCAAAGCCGAGGCCTCCGATGGGGAACTGGACTTCGCTTCGGCCGCAACGGATGTCGACGAGCACGGCTACCGCCGGATCGACAACATCACCGACCAGATCCTCGACCTCTACCGCGAGGCCGTCGGCGCACAGGTGACCAAGAACGACATCTTCTACTACGTCTACGGCCTGCTCCACGACCCCACCTACCGGGCGACCTACGCGGCGGACTTGAAGAAGATGCTGCCGCACATCCCCACCCCGGATTCCCGGGAACGCTTCGAGCAGCTAACCACCGCTGGTCGCGCCCTCGCGGAGTTGCATGTCGACTACGAGTTGGTGGAGCCGTATCCACTGGAAGTGACGCTCAAGCCGAACGCTCCCGCCGACGACCGCGAGACCTGGCGCGTGGCGAAGATGAAGTGGGCCAAGCGGAAAGACCCCGGCACCGGCAAGAACGTCGACGACCGCACCACGATCATCTACAGCCCGAAGGTCACCATCTCCGGCATCCCGGAGGACGCCGACCGGTACCTGCTGGGGCCGCGTTCGGCCTTGGCCTGGATCATCGAGCGCTACCAAGTCAAGACTGACAAGGCATCCGGGATCGTCAACGACCCCAACGACTGGTGCGACGAGCACGACGACCCTACGTACATCGTTGACCTCATCAAACGGGTGACGTCCGTTGCTGTCGAGACCATGAAGATCGTCGACAGTCTTTCCTGACTGGTCTCACGCGGGCACGGCCGAGATCTGCGGAGGACGGGTCCGGCGGCGGTGACTCTCGGCGATCAACGGCAGGTTCGCCCCGCCGACGCGCGTCCGCCGGCACCGTTCCTGCCTGGCGGGTCGGACAGTTGGGTGGCCGCCGCCCTGCTCTCGGTTGCCGCCATCGGCGGGAAGATCGTGGCCGTAGTGTGGCGCCAACTCCGATGCGACAAGGGGCCACGCATGTGCCTTTCTGCCAGTGAACCCGGCGGGCCGCGCCGCTGCTCAACGCACGCCTACAACCGGCTGCGGGCGGCCGAGCTGGCGCACCTCGACGCCGAAGGTGACCTGCGGATCGCTGAAGCGACCCGCGCGGACCTGCTTGCCGTCAACGCTTCCCGCGACGCCTCCGACCTCGTGTCCCACGCCCAGACGCGTTTCGATCAGACAGCCGCGGCCGCTGAGGAGGCCCGCGACGCCCACTACGCCACACCCGAGGGTCTCGGGGTCGCTGCCGCCGACCTGGAAGAGACTGTCGCGCGCACCGAATGGGAGATCAGGCATGGGCGTCGAACCGATCAAGTCACCGACCCGGCGAAGGCTCCGGAGGTGCGCACCGCCATGCGGAGGCTGGCGGCCGCAGAGCAGCAGCTGGCCGACGAGGCCGCGGCCCGTGAGCGGACAGCGGCGGCCAGCACGCGACGCCGTCGTGGACGCACCGCTCCTGCCGTGGCGGTGCCGGTGCGCCGCGGTGCCCGACCGGGATCAGATCTGGCCCGAGCGTTCAGGGTGACCGGGGTGTACCGCACCACCGCTGACGGTGCCACCACGATGACGATCTCGCGTCGGCGTACTCCGACGGCGGCGTTGGAGAAGGTGCAGGTTCCGGTGGCTACGTCTGCCCCGACGGTGGCCGACGGTCTCGCCGCAGCCCGCCATGCGGTGCAGCACAACCCGGATGGGGACTTGGCGAAGAAGGTGGCCCGGTTCTTCGACAGAAGCGAACTGCGACTGCTCACCGACGAGCGCCCGGACGGGAACCCGTGACCGGCTGAGGCCGGCCGATCACCGCACCACGTACAGCTGGCGGGGCGCCCGCGTTCGACAGGCGCCCGCCCCGCCGTGGACAGTGCCTACCTGCCCTTGCCGGCGGGTCAGCCCGCAGCCGTAGTGGTGGCCGACAGCTGCCGTAACGTCACCTCACCTTGTTCGAGGATTCGACCGCGGGTTGAGTGCCCGAGCGTGCGCGCCCCTTCACGCACAGACCACTAAAGCTGCTGTTAGGCAGTGATTTGCCGCTCCGAGTCTGCGCCGGTGGGGACTCTGGTCCTGCCAATGCACCTCTTGGAAAGGACAAGACGATGACAGCAACCATTCACATCCGCGAAGCGAGCCTCGTTGACCCGCGTGCAGGTAGCGACAAGTTCTATCGGGTGTTCGTGATCGGAAACCGCTGGGTGGCCCAGTACGGACGCAACGGCAGCCTGGGCACCTTCACCAAACTCGTTGACGCCGCCGACCACGAGATCGCCGGTAAGGCCGCCGACGCCAAGCTCGCGTCGAAGGTGAAGAAGGGCTATCAGCTGACCCGGTCCGGGACGGTGACCGTCCCAGCGTTCGGCGACGACCTGACCGTGCTCGACCAGGCCGCCGACGCCCTCCCCGACAGTGACAGCAGCACCCCCACCCAACCCGGAACCGTGGCAGCGGTCACCGAACTGGATGCCCCGGCGCGCGACGACCAGACCGCAGCGGTGCGCGCAGCACTGTCCGCCGCCGGTGCGACGTTCACTGCGACCATCCCCACGGACGTCAACCCACCACTTCCGGTGCGCCCCATGCTGGCCAGCGTGCAGCCCGAACCGATGGTGTCGGAGGCCCTGACTTCCGGGGACTGGCTGGCCCAGTACAAGTACGACGGGGACCGTGTCGCCGTCGAGGTGACTGGCGGGCAGATTCGTGTCCTGAACCGGCAGGGGCAAGCCAAGACCCGCAATGTCGGCCAGTCGCACCTGGCCGCGTTCACGGCCCTGCGCTCGGGGCGTTGGGTGTTCGACGGAGAAATCGTCGGACGCACCCTGGTGTTGTTCGATCTGGCCGCCGCCACCGACGGGCACTCCACGTGGGTGCGCGAGCACACCCCGTTCACTAGCCGCTACCAGGCGTTGACGGTGATCGCGCAAGCACTGGGTATCCCGGCCGCAGGTGCCGCAGCCAGTACCGCCCCGGTCGTTCTCGCGCCACTCGCGCAGACCGAGACGACCAAGGCCGACTTCCTTCACACCGCGCACTCTGAGCAACGCGAAGGCCTGATCCTGCGGCACCGGAACGGCGCATACGAGGCGGGCCGTCGATCGACGACCCTGGTCAAGCACAAGTTCTTGAAGGACGCCGACTGCTTCGTGTTGGCCGTCCACCCAGTCAAGGAGTCCGTCGATCTGGCCGTCCACGACGGGCAAGGCCAGCCGGTGCAGGTCGGGTCAGCGTCCACCATCGGCAAGGGCAGCCGTGCCGGTGCCGACGGCATTCACGTCGGGCAGGTGTGGTCGGTGACCTTCCTGTACGTCACCGACCCGGCCCATCCTCGGATGGTGCAGCCGCGCCTGATCGCCGCCCGCACCGACAAGCACGCCGCTGAATGCGATCTGTCGCAGTTCGCCGACGCAGGCACCAACAAGATCGTCTGACCCACACACGCGCGCCCTGGGCTGCTGAGGTGATCCCCCGCAGCCCAGGGCGACGGCGCTCGAACGCACCGCAGTGCTGACGGACGGACACCCGGTCGGCAGGATGATGCCGGACAGTGTTTCCGCAACCGGATCAGCTGCTGCTAATTCGCTGGTGGAGGCTAGTTCAGGCCCAGCATTCGGTTGCCGGCGCTGTCGGCGTGGTTGTGGGCGACGTTGATTCAAGTGTCGAGTTGTTCACTCGATGAAGCGATCGTCGGGGGAGTCTGGGGGTGGGACGATTATGGTGACGCGGCCAGCCGGATCGGTTGCCCGTTCGGCGAGGAGGAGCGACTAATGAGTATCAAGTCCGCGGTGTATGACGGTCGGACAGCGTTGGTGCGCGTCGACGCGGGCGGTGAGCGGATCGAGGGGTGGGCGCACCAGCTCTCCGAGTCTGTGCGGGCGTTGAATCATCTCACCCGCGACCAGTCCGTTCCGGCGCCCGAGGTGTACGAGCTGCTGGGTGATCTGGCGTTGGCCGCGAACATGCTTCCCCAGTTGATGGCGCAGCTGGCGGCCGGGTTGGCTGGCAGCCTTGAGGACTACGACGTGTACGACTCGGCAAGGGACCCGCAGGTGTCGGTGTCGACGGCGCGCGAGCACTTGGAGGCGGCGGCGGTGTGCGCGGCGCATGTCGGTGACGCACTCGATAGGGCGCAGGCCGCGATCGCCGACCAGGGCTACACCGTTCCCCCGAACAGATGACAGGTGCCCACGCAGTCCTGTCGGTCGAACAGACGACAGTTGCCCGCGGCAGGTGTCCCCCAAACGGATGAATGTCCGGGAGTTTGCGTGGCCCGCACTCCGGTGACTGCCGGCCGGTCGCCGGCACCGCAGGCACGCGCCCCAACTACCCGGTGCGCACCAAGAACTGGCCGCCGAGAATGCTGACCGGGTTGCGCTTACGGGGACCCCACACCTGCAGAGTGGGCACGGTTCCTTCCCTCCGGTCCTGACGGTAGTGGACTTGGAAACGCACATTGTCGTGCTGCCGCCAACCGGTGCCGCCCACGTAGAAGCCGTAGTTCACTACGGTGCCCCGGTACATGCGGCCCTCGACCAGGCCACTGTCGGTGAGGCGACAACCACCGTTGTTGACGAATTCGGCGACCTGCACGTCCAGTTCGTCGAGACTCTTGAGGTTTTGCAGCAGGTAGATCGCGGTGTCCTCCGATTCACTGCCCGCAATCCCGTCGATCCGGCCCTTGAACGAGTCGTTGTACGGATACGCTCCGCCGCCGACGATTCCGGCGTGCACCTGCAAGAACTGGTCCATGAACGGGCGCACCTGCTCATGATCGCCGTAGTTGCGGTTCCAGACGAACAGCTTTTCCGTCGTGGCCATGAAGTCCTCCATTGCTCGAATGCGTACGGCCACAGACTGCCCACCGGGCCGGAAAGCGAGCGGCATCCACGGGCGCCGCAGACAACCACCAACTCATGGCCGGCCACACCGGTGACCTGCTGGTTCGTCGAGGACCCCGGCAGCCGGACTGTCGGACAGCACACCCTCGGCTGCCGCCAGCAGAACCTCGGAACCAGATTGGGGCCGCGTTGCTTCGCCGACGAGGATCAGGGGCCTCGGCCCTTGACGCTGGTGGACGCGCAACGATCCCCACACCCGGTAGACTGTAAACAGTCTGTATACGCACACATGGAGGCTGGCGATGACCACCGCAGGACGCATGACCCGAGTGTCACCCGATCTGTACGCCGACGCCGAACGCGTCGTCGACAGCACCCACCGCTCCATCCGCCAACAGCTCGAACACTGGACGCGGGTGGGCCGCAACATGGATACCTTCGCCGGACGTGGCCTCCGCCGCGTCCACGCCGCGCTGGAAGGCCGCCTTCCCTCCGAACAGTTGACCGCCGACGAATCGGCACTGTTCGACGCCGAAGTCGATGCCCGGATCGAGGAACTGCTGCCGGTCACCGACATGTCGGCCACCACGGCGGGGCCGATGATGCAGGGCCTGGCCACGCAGACCGCCGACGGCCAGGAATCCCTGGTCTACTCGCTGCCAGACGGGCGCACCGTCACCGTCACCGTCACCGGCCAGGCGCGGTGAGCAATCCTCGACTAGACCTGGTGGTTGGCTGCAACGGTGCAGGAAAGACAACGCTGATCCGCACGCTCCTCACTCACGCAATCCCCGGCTCAGCGCTGGTCAACGCCGATGACATCGCCGCAGCACGCTACCCCGACAACGCTGCCGCCATGGCCTACGAGGCTGCGCAGATCGCCGACATCATGCGCCAGCAACTCATCGCCGCGAAAGTCTCGTTCATCGCCGAAACCGTGTTCTCGCATCCGTCAAAACTGGACCTCATCGGCAGCGCGCACGCAGCTGGCTTCCGCGTGTTCCTGCACGTGGTCACCATCCCCGAAGACCTGGCGGTAAGCCGCGTCGCACGCCGAGTCACCCAAGGCGGGCACAGCGTCCCCGAAGACAAGGTCCGCGGCCGCTACCAGCGCGTCTGGGGGCACGCCGCCCGAGCGATCGCACTCGCCGACGGCGCCTACATCTACAACAATGAGGACTCGACCATGAGCCGGGTCGCCGTATTCGATCAAGGGCAGCTGATCCGCTCCGGGAAGATCCCGGAATGGCTACCAGCCGACCTGCGACGCCTCCTGAACGACTGATCGGCCACCTCTCGGCGGTCGACGGCGCGGGCGGGCGGAAGCGGACAGTGCTGGCTACTCCTCGAAGGCTGCGGTCATCACGCACAGGTAGTTTTCGGCCTGCGGGTACTTCGTCAACGTCACCGGCAAAGTCCGCCACTGGCCGGCGCTGGTCCTGATCCGCACCGACACAACCTGCACAGCCTCCCCCTCCAGGAGCTCGCTGTGGGCGGCCAGCAACGCGTCCAGGTCATCGCGATGAATGAGGCTCCGCGAATCGTTGTACGGGCCCTCCCCTGACCAGTACGCCATCCACGGTGGAGGCGGGGTCACCCAGTACACCACCGTCGGCATGCTGCGGTCCCGGTCGGCGCGGAACGCAATGATCGCCACACTATGCCCGGCAGGGGTCGCCGACTGCAGTCGAGCTACCGTCGCCGGATCCATCGTCGGCTGCTCCCACGCAGTGATGTCCAAGCCGGTCGCGGCGACGGTGTCGCCGTAGCGGCGGACAGCGATCTGCAGGTTGATCAGCCGTTGGTCGTCGTGAAGCAACGTCACCTTGCTCAGCAAGGGCTGACCGGCCTCGGCGGTGTCCTTGGAGCACAGGTCCACCACGCGCGGCAGGTCCGGGAATCGGACGACCCTGTTGAAGAACTGGTCGGTGCGGCTGACCTTGCCGTATCTGCTCAGGTCTGAGGCCCGCAACATGAAGGTGTCCTGACTGTTGAACACCTGCCCGCTCCACAACATCCCCGCGGAACGGGGCCGCGGTTCCGGTTCTTCCCCCGGCGCCCCAATCCACAGCAGGAGGCCGCGCACCACGTTCGTAGGGTCCACCACCTGGTGGACGATCGCTGCCAGCGGTCCGCGATGGCCTTCGATGACTGTGTCGAACAACGGTTCAGCTTCGCGTTCGTGGAAGGGCGGCGGTTCGATCGCCCTCGCGGCGGCGACCAGCTGGGACACGACCGTCGAATCGAATCCGTCTTTGCGGGAAACCTGCGCCAGGGACACCCATTCACGTGCCTGGCCGTCTTTCCAGACAATCGAGGGCGGTCGCTCCGGGTCAATACACTCGATCAGCTGCCAGCCCACTCCTCAGATGTTACCGGCGACATCTATTGGACTGTTCGAGGGATCAACGGGGACAAGCAAGTCAGGTGCGCACCGCGGTGACCGAGCAGTGGTAGGGCGTTGGCCGCAGCGTTCCCCGCTCGAGCATGTCCGGGTCGGTGACCGAGGCCGACACTTCCAGGTCGAGGTCGTAGGCGCTGACAATCCGTGAGATCAGCAGCGCCGACTCCTGCATGGCGAACGCACGCCCAATGCACGATCGGGGGCCTGTCCCGAAGGGCACGAAGAACCTGTCCGGGTAGCGACGCAGCTCCTTCGCATCCAAGCGGCCCGGATCGAACGTGCCCGCGTCGGGCCCCCACGCCTGCCGGTCCCGTTGAGCGGCCAGGACATGCACGAAAACGCTGTGACCCGCCGGAATGTTGTAGCCGCCAAGCTGCTGATCGGTGCGTGAGACCCGGAAGTATCCGGGCACTGGCGGCCACAAACGCAGGGACTCGTTCAGTACTCGGCGGGTCACGCGCATACCCGCCACCCCGTCGTAGCCGAAGCCGCGTTCGGTGGCCTCAGCACGAATCTGCGCCACCAGCTGCCGGTCCCTAGCCAGGTACCACAGCGTCGTCTCCAACAAGGCTGCTGTGGTTTCGTGCCCGGCAACAAGGAAGGTCAGTACCTGGTCACGAATGTTCTCGTGCGGCAACGCTTCGCCGGTCTCGGGGTCGGTGGCCGCGAGCATCAACGCCAGCAGGTCGTTGTTGTCACTGGCTTCGCTGCCATCGGCGCGGTCGGCGACAATCTGGTCGACGTACTGCCGGGCCCGCTGCAATCCGCCTTCCAGTCGGCGGCGCTGAATAGCGCCGCGGACATGCCCAAGCCCGGGGATGTCGTTCGACGACTCCGACGCCCAGGACAGCACTCCATTCAGGGTGTCGATCAGGTCCGTGACCTGCGGGTCCGATGATTCGGAGAACAATCCCAGGTTGCGGGAAAACCCTGCCCTGGCAATGACTTCCAGCGTCGCATTCGTCATCAGCTGGTGAATATCGACGCGGCCATGTTCGGGGAAGGACGCCAGCATGTCGTCCGCCACCGACTGCATAGCCTGGTGGTAGGTGCGTAGCGCTGCCTGCGTGAACCCTGGATCCAGGATGCGGCGCGCACGCCCCCACAGCAGTAGTGCCCCATAGAGTGGTGTAGCCCGGTGACCGGGACCATGACGAGCAGCGTGTCGTTGCTCGGAGCGGGAGCGGTCACCGTGTGATCCTTCGAGGAATC
>NZ_JBHLWV010000019.1:0-164382 GCF_042432625.1 Gordonia phosphorivorans
TCGCGCAAGGCTTCCGCAACCTCGACCACTACATCTTGCGGTCCCTACTGCACTCGGGTCAGCTCACCGAACGAGTCAACGCACTCTGAAATACGAAGAGCCCGTCAAGGACCGAGCCTCCTGGTTCGACATCGTGATGGGCGCAAAGGTGGTCGACGACGAGCTCACGACCGACCGAGTCGAGAAGCGGATGACACTGCCCCCGACCATTGCCGAGGCACTCCGCATGGACCTGACCTGCGGATAGGTCCTCCGATTCGCCCCCGGGAGCGACCGGGAGCGGCCAGGAATTGTCGTACACAGGTAGCCACTCCTCGCACATTGCTGGCACCGTCTCCGCCCGCCGAATCGGGCTCGCGCCGGGACCGGTATTACCGAAATCGGTCGCCAGCCATTTCCCCAATCGCACACCCCCCAACCGACCCAGAAAGAGAATAGTGACACCCTGGCAAACGATTCTGGTATCACTCATAGCTTCACTTGCCGGGTCTACCGGTGTCGCAGCGCTTATTTCACTTAAGATAGACATCACCAAGGCCCAGTAAATTGATCGGCGGAAAGAGACCCGTGATGCATGCCTTCAAGCGTTGGACGTTGTCGATGGAATTTTCGCCAACATCGATTTCATCGCAGATGGAAAGACGGTCCAGCCGCAATGGCAGACCCCTCCCTGCACCGCAGACGTTCGCCGTGTACATTCGAGGCTCCTCGTGACCTGTAAGAGCCGGCAGGTGGCGTTCGCGTTCAGGACTTGCGTTGGTTTTGGGCCGGATGAGCGGACCGCTGGCTCAATCGATGAACTTCGATCAGCAGTCCGCAAGGAACTCGGATTTGCGGGCGACTTCAATCCTGATCGGAAAGAGTCATGGCTCGCAGTTGTAACCGGCAGTCAGCCCGACTCACTTCCGGTCGATGGACCGCCAAAGTTCCACCCCTTGCCTCATGCTCGGAGGAGTTGAGGTCTGAGAATCGTTCCGAGCATCGACGCCGATGGGCGGCGCCAAGATCACGATCGCCGATCTCTTCGCCGTTCATAACTACAGCGGCAACAGCAAAGGCATTCCGCGTTGGTCTAGCCTGCGAGTAGTTTGCGTATTCTGACCAACGCCAGCTACCGGAATTGTCGTAGGCAGGTGACACACTCCTCGCATGATGCTGCCGCCAGACCCCGCCAACCAATCCTCCGACCCCTTCGCCTACGACGAGCCACGCGGCACCTGCCCGAAGTGCGGAAGCGGCGAAGTGACCCACTTCTTCTGGGGCATGCCCACCCAGGCGACCTACGAGAACAGCCCTGCGTGGGTGTCGTTCGGAGGGTGCTGTCTCCCCGAGGTCATGGCCGACCGAGCGTGCAGTAGCTGCGGCTATGAGTGGGCAATCGACGACGACGGCAATCCGGTGACCCCACGACGACTTGGCAGCAACGGGCGGGTCCGCGCAAGACTGTGGAACTTCGACGGCCGGCACAACGACGTCGCCGGAGCCGTCCCGCCCGGCGAGGATCAGGACCGCGTCGTGGAGGGAGAACTCCTCATCGAGGAGGCCAACGCCCCGTTCGGCAAGTTCCAATTCCTCGTCGCCGAAGACGACGGCCAAATCACCTGGGTGGAAGAAGACACCGTCAAGCGGTGTTAACCGTTGAACCCTGGGTGCCGGGGTGCGTTCCGGCCCTGGCGTCGGCCCGAAACGGTTCCCTCAAAACCCTACAAAGATGCCATCGAAACTTTGCAGAATCGTACATGTGTTCCCATGAATTATGGCCCTACTCTGTAAGTAGGGCGACAGCCCTGCCTGCTCTCCCCCTCCACGAGGGAGGGTGCGCGTTCTTTGAGAAGTTCATATCGACAACCGGAGAAATCCGGGGAGGCCCCGCACCGTGAGAGCGCTCGGCCTCCCCCGGTCGACGAGCCATGCCCGCATCACCCATTCGGGTCGGCCCGAGGCACCGAACTACGTCCTGCGCCAGTTCGCCGGCCGGGTAGTGCCGTGCCGCTCCTGATACTGCGCCCACGACAGTTGGCTGCCGTCGTCGGCGCGGTGGGCGGGAGCGTGCCGTCCGAGGCTGGCGAACCACAGCCCGCATTCGTGACACTGGGAACGATCACCGTCGTCGAACAGCTCCCCGTACCGGCTCAGCCGGAACGGCGCGGTCGGTGCCCAGGTGTCGTCCGGGCGCATGCGCAGCAGCTCGGTCATCACAGCCGAATCCTTCACGCCGATGTGATCGGCGAAGTCACGCAGATTCAGGTGCCGCGCCGCCAGATCCGCCAGCGCGTCCTCCCACGATCCGTATCCGTGCGCCGCCAACCGCTCGGTCCACAGATTCTTGGGCTCGCGGTCGGTCGGCCGCGCCGTGGCCGCCGCCCACAGGTCGTCGGACAGACCGTGCCGCTCGCGATAGGCCTGCACCGTCAGCTTCCGGCCGTCCGCCATGTGCGACGGAATGTGCTTCGTCATCCGCCTGAACCACAGGCCGCACTCATGGCACTGCGAGTAGTCCTCGTCCCGCGCGAGTACTCCGGGCCTGCTCAATCGGTACGGCTTGTTGGCCGCCCACGGGTCGCCGGAGATCGATTTCGCGATCACCGTCGGCAACGCATCGCTGCGCACACCCAACTGTTCACCGAGCTCCGCCAACCCGAAGTGCTCAACCGCCGCAGCGATGATCGCCTCCTCCCACGAGGCATATCCGGCCTGAGCCAGCCGCGGTCCCCACAGGTCCTCCTTGGCGCGGCGCACATTGCCCCGACTACGCAGCGACAGCTCCGCCGAAAGCCCGTGGCGCGTGCGATACCCGTCCTCGGTCAGGCGGTCACCGTCGTCGTCGACGTGCCCGGTCAGGTGTCTCGTCAACGACCCGAACCACAGTCCGCATTCGTGGCACTGCACCCGGTGCCCGTCATCGGCCAGCGTCCCGGTGACGCTGGTGCGCAAGTGCGCGGTGGCAGCGAACGGGTCCTGCGGGTTGGCCACGCTGATCCGCTTGAGGAGGGTGTCGCGACGGATATGCACCAGCTCAGCCAGCTCCGTCGACGTCAGATGTTCGACGATGCCGTGCGCCAGCAGGTCGGTGGGATCGGTGAAACCCGCCACGCGCGCCCGCGCGGCCATGTCCTCGAACGACGACAGCTGTTTGCCACGAGCGATGTTCCGTTCGCGGGCGGCGGCGCTGCGGGCGGACCGGTCCAGCGACCAGTCCGGATCCAACCGATCCAACTCGGCGACGGCCCGCCGCGGCAACTTGCCGGCCGCCTTCTCGTAGCGCAGCTGGGTGAGCCAGCTCGACAACGCTCCCCGGGTGTTCAGCAGACTGCCGTGCCGCTCGGCGTGCTCGGCCGCCGCACGCGCCCGACGCTTCCACAGCGGCGGCAGCACCACGCCGTCGGCCAACCCGACCGCACGCGCCTGCTGGTGGGTGATGTCCAGCTTGCGGGCGATATCCGCCCACCCCTTGTCGTGCTCGATGGCCCAGTCGACGGCGGCCTGCCACGACGACCAGCCCGCGTCGGCGAGCCTCCTCGACCACAGTTCCTCCGCCAGCACCTCGTACTCGGCGCCCACCGGACCGCGGTCGGGATAGGTGGCGGCAACAAACCGCGGCAGCTCCATCTCGCCGGCCTGGTCGATCCGCTGCAAAGCGTTGGCCCGCGCCAGATTCCGATGGGCGTCCGCCGCCAGCGGGATGGTGGCCGGCAGATCCCACTCGTGTCGGTACTGCTCGGACGTGAGGTCGTGCACGGGCAGGTGGCTCGACAACGAGCGATACCAGCCGCCGCACTCGTGACACTGCACACGTTCGCCGTCCGTGGCGAGAACTCCCCGCACCGATTCGGTAGGCGGCGCCGAATCTGGGCTCGTCCTCCTCGTCGCCACGTGTCCCCCTCAGCTACTCGCGTCGTGCGCGTCGATCTTTCCGCGTCGACCCTACGTTGCCGCACGGCGGCTGGGCCTTGCGGAAGCCGCAAGACCAGGCCTGCTCACCACAGGCCCCCATGCTGCCGGTCTCCGAACCACTGTCGGAGCCTCGTGATTCCATAGCTTCAGAACCGGTGTCGACCGGTAGAGCGGAGGGGAAGTCATGTCCGTGGTGGGCGACGTGTACCGCATCTCGGCTTTACGTTCCGACGATGCAGCGTGGGCCCTGCTGCGCGCAAAGAACGCACCGGTGATCCTCGCGCTCCTCGGCCGGCACTTCAGCGACGGCGTCCGACGACTCCCCGCCCCCGAATTATTCGCCCTCCTCGACACCGACCTCGAAGAACTCCGTGACAGCGGAGCAGACCTGCCCAATACCGGCCAGGGCTACTGCGCCGAGTGGGTCCGCTCCGGATTCCTCCTGCGACGCTCCTCCGCCGCCGCCCGCGAAGAATCGCTGGAGCCGACCGACGGCGCCTTCGCCGCCCTCGACTTCGTCGGCTCCCTGCGCACACCGGTTACATCGGTCACCGAGTCCCGCTTGTCGACGCTGTCGACGCAGCTGAGCGCCCTGGCCCGGGACTCCGATCCGGACACCGAGTCCCGGCTCGCCCGACTCCGCGCCGAGCGCGACGCGCTCGACCGCCGGATCGCCGCCGTCGAATCCGGCGACTTCCCGGTCCTCAGCGGGGCCCGCGCGCTCGAACGCACCCGCGAGATCCTCGCCCTCGCTTCCGAGGTGCCCGCCGACTTCGCGCGGGTCCGCACCGATTTCGACGAACTGAACCGCAGTCTGCGCGCGCGGATTCTCGACGACGAGAACGACCGCGGCGACACCCTCGGCGACGTCTTCCGCGGTGTCGACCTGATCGCCGAGTCTGACTCCGGCCGCAGCTTCGCCGCGTTCTACGACACCATCCTCGATCCGGCCCGCTCCGCCGAGATCGACGATGCGATCACCGCCGTCCTGGACCGACCGTTCGCCGCCGAGCTCGACGCCGACCAGCGTCGCAAGCTGCGCCGACTGCTCACCGACATGGAGGTCGCCGCCGGCGAGGTCCACGAGATCATGACGTCGCTGTCCCGCTCACTGCGCCACTTCGTGCAGTCCCGCGCCTACGAGGAGCACCGCCGCATTCAGCAGCTGATCCGATCGGCGCAGCAGAAGGCCACCGCCGTCGCTGAGGTTCGGCGACCGTTCGACGTCCTCGACCTCGACCTGGTCCGGGTGGGCATGGCGATCGAATCGATCACCTCGCTGCGCATGCACAATCCGGCCGACGACCGCGTCACCGACGAGGTGGTGGTGCACGAGTCGGGGGTGGCCGACCTCGCCGATCTCCGCGCGCTGGTCCGCGAATCCGAGATCGACTTCGACGAACTCACCGCCGACGTCGCCGACATTCTCGCCACCAAGGCCCAGGCTACCGTCGGTGACGTGCTCGCCGACCACCCCGCGACGCAGGGCCTGGCCAGCGTCGTCGGGCTCCTGGTCCTGGCCACCCGGCACGGACATCGCGTCGACGGCACCGAACACATCACCTGGACGTCGGTCCGCGGCACCCCGCGCTCGGCGGTCATCGCCCGCCATCAATACGACCCGACTGCCCCGGAGCTGCAACGATGAGCCCCTACGATCCTGCGTCCGACGCCGACCACGACGCCTCGGCCGATGATCTCGCAACGACGGCGCGCTACCCCGGTGACACCGGCGAACTGGCCCTGCCGAGCCGTCGCGCCCTGATCCAGCTCCTCAAAGGCCCGCTGATCACGTCGACGAAGCACGCCGAGATCTGGCGCACCGTGATCAGCGATCAACGCCTCCTCCGGTCCCGCCTCGCGGACGTCTTCCTCGACTTGGTGATCGACGAGGAGAACGAGATCGCCTTCACCCGGCCGGCCGACACCGGCGAGACCGTCGACGCCCCGAGCGTGCTGCGCACCGAACGACTCACCTTCATGGACACCGTGATGCTGCTCGCGCTCCGCCAGTTGCTGCTGCGCGCCCAACCCGGCGAACGCGTGATCATCGATCGCGACGAGATCGCCGACCAGCTCGAGGTGTACCGCCGCCACACCAACACCGACCCGGCCGGCTACCGCAAGCGGATCGACTCGTCGTGGAGCAAGCTCACCAAATACTCCCTGCTGAACAAGACCACCTCGGAAGACCGCATGGAGATCTCCCCCGTACTCCGCCAACTGTTCGACGCCGAGCAGGTCGCACTCGTCGGCGCCGAGTTCGACCGCATTCTCGCCGCGACCGACGACGAGCAGGAGCAGTCATGACCGCCGCGCCCGACCAGCGCCGCCTGGCCCGCGTCCAGATCCACAACTGGGGAACCTTCGACGGCTACCACCAGATCCCGATCTCCCGGGACGGCTACCTGATCACCGGCAATTCCGGCTCCGGCAAGTCGACCCTGCTCGACGCGATCTCCGCCGTCCTGATGTCCGGAGACCGCGTCCAGTTCAACGCCGCTGCGCAGGAATCCGACCGCTCCGGCCGCACCCTCGTCAGCTACATCCGCGGCGCCTGGCGTCGGGACACCGACGCCGAATCGGACGTGCTGGTCAGCAGCTACCTCCGCACCGGTGCCACCCGCAGCGCCGTCGCCCTCACCTATCGAACCGCCGACGACCAGCCGCCGGTCACCCTGCTCAAACTGATGCATCTGGGCCGCGCGAAGAACACCAACGCCGACGTCTCACACCTGCACATCGTGATCGACGACGAACTCGACCTCACCGACATCCTCCCCTTCATGAGCGACGGGATCGACCGCCGCGCCATCCGCAAGCGCTGGCCGGAAGCCGACGTCAATCCGTCCTACGCCCCGTTCGCCCGCAAGTTCCGGTCCCGGCTCGGCATCTCCACCGAGTCCGCGCAGCGACTTCTGCACCGCACCCTGTCGGCCAAGAGCCTGGCCAGCCTCGACCAGCTGTTCCGCGACTACATGCTCGACCCGCCGGAGACCTTCGGCCTCGCCGACCGGGCCGTCGAGCAATTCCAAGACCTGCGCGAGGCGCACCGCGTCGTAGTTGATGCCCGCCGTCAAGTCGAGGCCTTGGCCCCGCTCACCGATCTGGCCCGCACTCGGGAGGAGTCGCTGGCCGTGGCGACCGCCACCGAGGAGGAAGCCACCTGGCTCGACGCGGCCCACGCGCAACGCACCGCCGAGATCCTGCGGGGTGAACTCACCGAGCTCGCCTCGCAGACCCCGCTCATCGAAGAAGCCACCGCCGCGGCCCGCGCCGACGACACGCAGGCCCGCGACGCGGTGCTCGACGCGAAGGTCGCCGTCGAGCAGCTCGGCAGCGGCCGCTTGACGGTGCTGAACAATCAGCGCGAGCAGCAGCAGGAGGCGGTCCGCCGAGTGACGGCTCGGCGCACCCAGCTCGAGCGCGCCGTGACCGCGTGGGGCGGTAGCGTCCCGTCCGACATCGAGGCCTTCACCCGCCTGCAGGGCCAGCTCGAAGACCAGCTCACCGACTCCGCGCGCGGCCACGAAGACCGGCACCGCGAGCTGTACGAACTCTCCGCGCGACGCGCTCAGGCGCAGGAGAAGTCGCGCACGCTCGTCGCCGACCGCGAAGCACTCGCCCGGCGACGCTCCAACCTCGACCCGGAACTGTTGCGTGCACGCGAGATCCTGTGCGCAGCAACATCGTTGACCGAAGATCTGCTCCCGTTCGCCGGTGAGCTGCTGCAGGTCCAGAGCGACCAGTCCGAATGGATCGGCCCCATCGAGCGAGTGCTGGGCCCGCTCGGGCGCACGCTGCTGGTGCCCGACGAGCACTATCGCGCAGTCGCCGCCGCCGTGGACCAGAACCGGATGGGCGCACGCCTCGTCTATCGACGACTCCCGCGGCACACCAACCGGGCACCGCGCCGAACCGGTCCCGCCTCGCTGGTGCGGAAGGTCGACGTCGCCCCCGGACCGATGGCCGAATGGCTCCAACAGCACCTCGCCGACCGGTACGACTACGCGTGCATCGACGACTCCCGGGACTTCGGCGCCCACGACCGCGCCGTGACCCGCGCCGGGCAGGTCAAGCACTCCGTCGAACGGCACGAGAAGGACGACCGGCGTGCCATCGATGACCGACGACGCTGGGTACTCGGCTTCGACAACGAGGACAAGCTGAACGACCTGCGCAGTCGGATCGACGAGCTGGACGCCGAGGCCGCCACCCTCACCGCGCGGTTGGATCAGCTCGATCGCGCCGACCAGCAGATCGCGGCCCAAAATCGTGCCGCGCAGACCGTGCTCGACGCCCAGTGGCCGGAGATCGACCTCGCTAGCGCGCAGGCCGAGCTCGACACGCTCGACACCCGGATCGCGCAGTGGCAGCAGGAGAACCCCGAGCACTCCGCGCTGACCCATCGCTACGAGGAGGCCGCCGCCGTCGCCGAACAGTCCGCGGCTGCCCTCGTCGCGGCCGTCTCTGCGGAGCGGGCACACCACGCCGAGATCACGCGCCGCACCGACCTGCTCGCCAAGGGTGCGGCCACCGACCACGAGCCGGTGCCCGACGCGATCGCCTTCCGGCTCGACGAGCGGTACCGGGCCGTCGCCCGCCGCATCACCAGCGGCAACGTCGATTCCGCGTTGCACACGGTGAGCAAGGCGATCACCGCGGAGCAGCAGCGCGCGAGCCGAGAGCTCAGTCGCGCCAACGACGGCATCGTCCGCGTCCTGGCGAAGTACCTCAGTGAATGGTCCGCCAGAACCGGCGAACTGCGCGCCGAACCGGACTTCGCCGACGACGCGCTGGCCGTGCTGAATCGGCTGCGCGCCGAAGGTCTGCCCAACTACGAGAACCGCTTCTTCGAGATGCTCAAGGAGCAGTCCACACAGAATCTCGGTCGGCTCGCGCTGACCATCCGACGGGCACCGGGCGAGATTCGCGACCGGATCGATCCGGTCAACGACTCCCTGCGCGCCTCCCCGTTCGACACCGACCGCTGGCTGCGCATCCAGGTCCGCGAACGCCGATCGCAGCGGGCCGCCGAGTTCCTCGACGCCCTGACCGCCACCTCGACGGGCTCCTGGGCACAGGAGTCGAAGGCCGACGCCGAGGCCCGTTTCCTCCGGATGTCCGAACTGCTCGACCGCCTCGGTTCCTCGGAACCCGCTGACCGACGCTGGCGGCTCCAGGTCCTCGACACCCGCCTGCACGTCGGCTTCATCGGTGAGGAGTTCGACGACGACGGCGAGATCCGCAACTATCACGATTCCTCGGCCGGGCTGTCCGGCGGCCAGGCCCAGAAGCTCGTGTTCTTCTGTCTGGCCGCCGCCCTGCGCTACCAGCTGAGCCCTGACGGCAGCGGCGTCCCGCGCTACGGAACGGTGATCCTGGATGAGGCCTTCGACCGCGCCGACGCCACCTACACCCGGCGCGCTCTCGACGTCTTCGACCAGTTCGGCTTCCACCTGGTGCTGGCCACTCCGCTGAAGCTGCTGCAGACGTTGGAGGACTACATCGGCGGCGCCGCCACCATCAGCATTCGCGACAGCAAGCACTCCCAGATCGACCTCGTCGAATGGTCGACCGATGGCTAACACCGAGGGTCGCCAGCTCAGCCCGGCCCAGACCGCGGACCGCGCCGGCACTGCCGTGCGGTCCCGACTCCGCCAGTGGCTGACCGATCCGATTGCGGCACAGACGGATTCGGTCAGCATCGGCTTGCACCCGCCGACAGAACGACTCGTCGCCGTCGACCCGGATGCCGCCCGCGCGTGGGTCCGGTTGTGGCAGAACTACACCGGGCCCGGCGTCGTCGACTGGGAGCCCCGACGCTGGCCGAGCTTCGGCACCCAGGACGTTCCCGTGCGACTGCGGCTGACCGGCGTCGAGGAGATCTGCCGCTCCGCGGGCGCGGGCGCGCGCTGGCAGCGGCTGCGGACCCGGCGCGATGCGCTGGCCGCGCTGGCGGCACCCGAGGACTTCCCCGCCGTCGTCGCGAAGAACGTCAAGCGTTGGGAGTCGTTGTCCGACACCGACTTCACGAGACTTCTCGCGACGGCGTCCTGGCTTCTCGCCCACCCTGAGTCGGGGCTGTTGATCCGCCAGTTGCCGATCGAAGGCGTCGACACCAAATGGCTCGCCGCGCATCGTGGCCTCGTCGACAGCCTGGTCCTCGGTGCCACCGGATCCACCGGCCTCGGTATTCGCACGCTTCCGTCGTTCTACGAGATCGCGCTGCTCGACGACGCGATCCTGCCCGGCATGCCCCGTGTGTTCGCCGCCACCATCGACAGTCTCGCCGCCTTGCCGGTGGCCCCGTCGCGGGTCGTGATCTTGGAGAACCGCGAGGGCGTGCACGCGCTGCCACCCATCGCCGACACCATCGCGCTGCACGGCGGCGGCAACGCGGTCACGTCCATGGCGCACTTCGGCTGGCTCGCCGACGCCGACGTCGTCTACTGGGGTGACCTCGACACGCACGGCTTCGTCATCTTGGATCGGCTGCGCCGCCGGCTCCCGCACGTGCGCAGCCTGCTGATGGACCCGGCGACGTTCCACCGGTGGACACACCTGGCGATTCCTGAGCCCGCGCCGGCGACCGAAGCACCGACGATCCTGACCGCTACCGAACAGCAGGCGCTGGCGGACGTCCGCGCCGCGTCCCTCCGTTTGGAGCAGGAACGCATCCCGTGGCCCTACGTTCTCGACCGCCTCACCGCGGCAGGCCTCGCCCCGACCTGACGTGCCGGCTGCCCGACGTCACCGGCTCGCGCGGGCGCGCAGGATCTTCTCCAGGTCCCGCTTGCCGGTGACCTTGACGAGCGGAATGCTGTCGATCTGGTCGAAGGTCAGCACCTGCTCGGGGCGGGTGATCCACGCGACGTCGTCCTTCGACGGCTCGGGCACCGCGGCGGCGGCGTCGCAGAAGTCCCAGGCGTCGATCGAGTCGTGCTCCCACTGCCGCTCGCCCTCGGGCAGCTGGTGGTCGGCGGAGATGAACCAGTTGGCGATCAGTCGTTCCTGCCCGGGCAGCAGGGTCCAGAACTTCACGCGGTCGATCCGGGCGTGCGCGTCCGGCCGGGACACCGCGACCCACGCGAGGCTGCCGTCGGTGTCGAGCATCCGCCAGAACTGCCACTTCTTGAAATCAACCATCGTCGCTCCCCTCCTACGCAGGCCCCCTTGCGGACCGCTCTACGTGCATAGTCGCAGGCGCATCCGACATCGATCAGGACCAATGTCCCCGCATGTCCGATTCGCCGGACAGCGTCGTCGAACAGCGATTGACTGCAAAGCGATACGTACGCAACGAGATTGAGGAGCAGATCATGGGTGGACGACTCGACGGACAGGTAGCACTGGTCACCGGTGCGGCACGCGGACAGGGACGCGCGCACTGCCTGCGCATGGCTTCCGAAGGCGCCGACATCATCGCCGTCGACCTGGCCGCACCGCTCCCCGACGCGGTCCCCTACGAATCGGCCACCCCCGACGACCTCGCCGAAACCCGCCGCCTCGTCGAAGAGACCGGCCGCACCATCATCACCGCGCAGGCCGACGTCCGCGACCTCGACGCCCTGCGCGCCATCGTCGACGACGGCGTCGCCCAGCTCGGCAAACTCACGGCGGTCATCGCCAATGCCGGCATCTGCATTCCGGTGATCTGGGACCAGACCTCGCCGCAATTGTTCGACGACGTGATCGGCGTGAACGTCCGCGGCGTCTGGAACACGGTGATGGCTTCAGCGCAGCACGTGATCGACTCGGGCGGCGGCTCGATCATCCTGATCAGCTCGTACGCCGGTAAGAAGGTCCAGCCGTTCATGGTTCCGTACACCACCAGCAAGCACGCGGTCACCGGCATGACCCGCGCCTTCGCCGCCGAGCTCGGGCAGTACAACGTGCGCGTCAACAGCATTCACCCCGGCGGCGTCGCCACCCCGATGGGTGGCGGTGACATGGTGGCCGAACTCGAACGCACCGGCGCCAGCAATCCGAAGCTCAACCTGATGGCCACCACCTTCACCGAGCAGACCTACGCCGAACCGGAGGAGATCGCCGCGGTCGCGGCCTTCCTGGCCTCCGACGACTCCAAGTTCATGACCTCCGAACACCTCAGCGTCGACGGCGGTTCGCAGTACTTCTAGTCGTGGAAAGCCTCGTCCACCACGTCGGACATCGCGTCGACGCCGCCGGTCATCGCCGGACCGTAGGCCGCGAGGATCGCCGTCAACATCTGGTCGAACGGCAGGTCGGTGTACTGGCCGTGGTCGCGCAGGTACTCCATGTGCCGGTGACCGGCGACGTCGTACGAGTGCATCAGCGCGTCCGACCGGCCGTCGAACTCGAGCCTCTTGGTGCCGAACCGCTCGCACATCTCGCGGTTGAACGCGGGGCTCGCCTTGCGCCATTCGCCGTCGATCCAGATGGTGCTGTAGCCGTGGTAGACGAACAGGTCGGTGCCCATCAGGGCGCGCAGCTTCTCGCTCTGCAGGTGGTTGCGCACGTCGGCGAAACCGAGTCCGGCGGGGATCCCCACTGCACGACAGGCCGCGGTCAGCAGAACCGACTTCGGAACGCACCAGTTGGCGCCGCCGGCCAGTACCGCGGAGGCGCGGAAGGCCGCCGGGTCGTCGTTCACGCTGTACGGGTCGTAGCGCCAGCCGTCGCGCACGGCCTCGAACAGCGCCACCGCCTTCTCCCGGTCGGTCTGCGCGCCCGCGGCGGCGATCGTGGCGGTCGCGAAGTCGACGATCCGCGGATCGTCGGAGTCGATGAACCACGTCGGCGCGCTGCAGGAATCCTGAGCCGGCGTGGCGACGAGGTCGGCCGAAACGGTGTGCGTCATACCTCCAGCATGGCCCACGCCGATCCGCCGCAGAACCCGGGTCGACGTCCCGCCGCCGGACATACAGTGGACTCATGGCCCCCACCACTAACTCTTATTCACATCTGCTCGCCCCCGGCAAGATCGGCCCGATGACGCTGAGCAACCGCGTCGTCATGTCGGCGATGGACATGAACCTGTCCACCGACGGCGTGATCGAACCCGGCGACGTCGACCACTTCGTCGCTCGCGCGGCCGGCGGCACCGGCATGATCATCACCGGCTGCTGCTCGGTGGGCTATCCGGCGGGCAGCACCAGCACCAAGGAACCCGGCCTCTCGTCGGACCACTTCATCCCGGGGTTGAAGGCGTTGGCCGACGGTGTGCACGCGGCCGGCTCCAAGCTGTGCGTGCAGATGGTGCACCACGGCAAGGTCGCCCGCATCGACACCATTCAGGACCGTCCGCTGCAGGTGGTCTCCGAACCCCGCGACCAATACGACCTGAGCGCCCTCGCCGACAACACCCCCGACGAGCTCGCCAAGATGGCGGCGGTGACCGGCGGCAAGGCGCCCAGCTATCACGCGGTGACGCTCGACGACATCGCCGAGATCACCGCGCAGTTCGCCGACGCGGCCCGGCGTGTGCGCGATGCCGGCGCCGATGCCGTGGAGATCCACTGCGCCCACGGCTATCTCCTCAGCGGCTTCCTCACCCGCACCGACAACCGCCGCACCGACCAGTACGGCGGCTCCATGGAGAATCGGGCCCGCTTCGCCTGCGAGGTGATCACCGCGGTTCGGAACGTGGTCGGGAACGACCTCGCGATCCTGGTCCGCGTCTCCGGCAGCGAATACGGCGAGGAGGGTTGCCTCACCACCCCCGAGGCGACGATGGCCGCGAAACTGTTCGAGGCCGCCGGCGCCGACGCGATCGACGTGACCGGCTGGGGCCGCAATCCGTTCTCCAACTTCACCGACGGCCCGCTGCCGGACAAGATCGGCGCCTTCGTCGACACCGCCGCCGCGGTGAAGGCCGCCGTGACCATTCCGGTGATGACCGTCGGCCGGGTGCTCCCCGAGGTCGGCGAGCGCGCGCTCGCCGAGGGGAAGGCCGATTTCGTCGCGATGGGCCGCCAGCTGCTGGCCGACCCCGACCTGGTGAACAAGCTCGCCGCCGGCACGCCCGAGCGCGTCCGTCCGTGCATCAACTGCTACGTCTGCGTGCAGGAGAACTTCTGGGACGACACCCCGATCTGCGCGGTGAACCCGGCCCTGGGCGACGAGGACAAGACTCCGCTCACCCGCGTCCGAGCCGCCGTGTCCAAGCACGTCGTGGTGGTCGGCGCCGGCCCCGCCGGGCTGGAGACCGCGCGCGTCGCGGCGCAGCGCGGCCACCGCGTCACCGTGCTCGACAAGGTGGACCGTCTCGGCGGCACGCTGTGGTTCTCGTCGCTCACCACCCCCGCGAATTACCCACTGCTGGAATGGCTTTCCGGTGAGACGGCGCGCCTGGGCGTCGACATCCGACTGAACACCGAGGCGACGGCGTCGTCGATCACGGCGCTCAAGCCCGACGCCGTGGTGATCGCCACCGGCGCCGTCCGCGACCGGCCGACGGTGCCCGGCGGCGACCTGTCGCACGTGCACACCGGCGACACCATGCGCGCCCTGATGACCGGCGTCGGCGACACCTCCGGTCAGGCCTGGTACCTGCGCGCCGCCGGTCGGCTCGGCAAGCTGACCGGGCTCACCAAGACCCCGGCGCGCATCGCCAAGCTCACCCGCACCATCCTGCCGGTGGGCCGCAACGTGGTGGTGATCGGCGGCTCGCTGGTGGGACTGGAGTTGGCCGAGTTCCTCGGCGAACGCGGCCGCCACGTGACGCTCTTGCACGACGGTCAGCAGCTCGGCCTGCCGATGGCGCTGCCCCGCCGGTGGACCGCGGTGCGCCACGCCAAGGAAGCCGGCGTCACCATCCACCGGAACACCCGGGTCACGCGGATCACCCGCGACACCGTCGACTTCGAGATGGACGTGGTGGACCGCCGCGGCACGGTGACCGAGACCAAGACGATGAGCGCGCCCGCCGCGATGGTCATCATGGCCTCCGGCGTCTCAGCCGCCGCGCCCCTCGCCGACCAGCTGCGACCGCTGGTCCCCGAGGTGCACGTGGTGGGCGACGCCGGTGCCGTCGACTACATCCAGGGCGCCATTCACACCGCCTGGCCGGTGGCGTCGGCGCTCTGACCGCGGACGGCGTCGTCGATCCCACCCGGGATTAATACCCCTAGGGGTATAGTGAGAGGCATGCAGAAACTACCGCATCACTACGACGCCTGCGCCCTCAGCGAGCCGGGCGAGGCGATCACCGTCTCCTCGCCCGGTCTCGACGCCCTCACCACCGAGACGCCGCCCGAGTTCGGCGGACCGGAGGGGATGTGGTCGCCGGAGACCCTGATGATGGGCGCGGTCGCGAACTGCTTCATCCTCACGTGGCGGGCCATCGCCGCGCACAACGGTGTCGAGTGGATCGACATGCGCGTCGACGTCACCGGCGAACTGGATCGCGTCGAGCGTGTCACCCGCTTCACCAAGGTCGTCCAAAAGGCTTACCTGGTGGTCCCGACCGGCGCCGACCGCGCCAAGCTCGAGGAACTCCTGGCCAAGACCGAGACGTCGTGCCTGGTGGCCAATTCGATGAACGCCGAGTTCGTCCTCGAAACGGAGATCACCGAGGCCTGACCGGCCGATGCGGTGATCGGCGGCGTCGAGTCCGGCCGCTAGACTCGACGCCGTTATGCCGGTTTGTCCGGCGGGTAGTACGACGAGAGGTCCAGGCAGTGACTACGCAGATTCGGGTCGGCATCGTCGGCTACGGCAACCTCGGCCGCGGCGTGGAGACCGCCATCGGACTCAACCCGGACATGAGCCTGGTCGGCGTCTTCACCCGCCGCGCCCCGGAAACCGTTGCGACGGTTGGCGATTCGACGCCGGTCTTCGCGATGAGCGACCTGGAGGCCGGGCGCGACGACATCGACGTCCTCGTCCTGTGCGGCGGCTCGGCCACCGACCTGCCCGAGCAGAGCCCGGCGCTCGCGGCCAAGTACTGCATCGTCGACAGCTACGACAACCACGCGAAGATCCCCGAGCACTTCGCCGCGGTCGACGCCGCGGCCCGCCCGGCCGGCACCACCGCCGTGATCTCCACCGGCTGGGATCCGGGCCTGTTCTCGCTGAACCGCGTATTCGGCGAGGCACTGCTCGCCCAGGGCAGCACCTACACGTTCTGGGGCCGCGGCCTCAGCCAGGGTCATTCCGACGCGCTGCGCCGCGTACCCGGCGTGGCCGGCGGCGTGCAGTACACGCTGCCGTCGGAGACCGCGATCGAGCGCGTCCGCGCCGGCGAGAACCCCGAGCTGTCCACGCGCGAGCGCCACACCCGCCAGTGCTTCGTGGTGCTGGCCGACGGCGCCGACGCCGACACGGTGCGCGCGGCGATCGTGAACATGCCGAACTACTTCGAGCCCTATGACACCACCGTCGAGTTCATCACCGCCGAGGAGCTGGAACGCGACCACCAGGGAATGCCGCACGGCGGCTTCGTAATTCGCAGCGGCACCACCTCCGAGGGCACCAAGCAGGTCATCGAGTACAGCCTCACCCTGGAGTCCAATCCGGAGTTCACCGCCAGCGTGCTCGTGGCCTACGCCCGCGCCGCCGCGCGCCTGAACAAGGCCGGCGACATCGGCGCCAAGACCGTGTACGACATCGCCCCCGGTCTCCTCTCCCCGCTCTCCCCCGAGGAACTCCGCGCCAACCACCTCTGAGCGTTCCCGACGCCGGCGGCGCGGACTGCGCGGCGCAGCGGACTCATAATCCGTTGGCCATGTCGTAGGCCCGTGCTTTCCTGACGCCATGGTCAAGCTCGGACTGATCCTCGTCGTCCTCGTCGCGGGCGTCTTCGCGGTGTCCGCTGCCGCGACGCTCCTGTGGTCGTTGTGCGCCATGCTCGCTGCGCTGATCCTCGCTCCGTTCCAGCACGGAACCGCGCGCCGACAGCAGCGGATCGCGCGGCGACGGCGCCGGGCCGAGGACGCCCACCCGCTGGCGCAGTTGGAGCGCCGCCGCCGCGCCGGACGCATCGACCGGCAGGCACAGTGCGACGAGTTGCTTGCCGACGTCCGCGCCCGGCGGTGGACGCGCGAGGACACTCCCCAGAAGGCCCACGGCTATCTGGTGCTGGCGTGGGATCAGTGGACCAGCAATGAGTTCGCCGATCGCCCGGTGCGCTCGTCCGGCTGGTTCAGCAGTCAGGACGGACCGGCCGACGACTCCCTGCCCGCACGCCTGGCGCACGACTACGTCCTCGCCGACGAGGACAAGACCGCGCTGCGCCGGCTGCAGAACCACAGCCTCGGGCAGTTCCCGTGGGTGGCGGCGCAGATCGTCCACCGGATCGCCGGGCGACCGGTGTGGGAGCACGACTTCTTCGACGAGCACGCCGTCCGCCTCGACCTGGTCGACGAGCTGACCGCCATCGGCGCCCGCGCTCGCGCACTCAACGCGCAGCAGGCCCAACTCGGCCCCGCGCCGAGCGGCGACCTCCGCGAAGACCCCGACGTGGTGGACCTCTACGTCCGCAAGGCGGACCTCATCGACGAGGCCGTCGACCAGCTCCTCGAGCGTGTCAGCGCGCTGGCTTCCTTCGCGGAGATGGTCGACCGCGTGCAGGCCATGCATCGCGACCAGCGCTACCGCGCTCGCCTGGAATCCTCCGACGACCTCGAGCAGATGGTCGAGACCGAGGTCGACCGCCACGAGAGCGCCCGCGTGCAGCAGGCCGCCGCCGACTCCGCCGCGGCCACTGCCCTGTTCACCTGACGGGGGCGGTCGCGAGACCGACGCACTTGATGGTCACAGCACACCGAGCGCAACAGTCTCGCGGCAGCGCTACTTCATCGGCCGGGTGAACAAGAAATACCCCGCGAGGAACTACACGGCAGCGCGGGCGGAGAGCTTCACCGAGAACGGGACCGGGCGCAGGGTGCCGCGCTCGGTCATCTCCGGATCCGACCCGGCGGCCGGCTCGGCCAACGACAGCTCGAACGCGTCGCAGATCCGCGACACCAGCAGCGCCGACTCCTGCATGGCGAAGGCCCGGCCGATGCAGCTGCGCGGCCCGGTGCCGAACGGCGTGAAGTAGCGGTCGGGGTACTCGCGCAGCGCCTTCGCCTCCCAACGCTCCGGATCGAAGGCCGCGGCGGTCGGACCCCACACCTCGGGGTCCCGCTGCGCGGCCAGCGTCAGGACGAACACCGCGTAGCCTGCGGGGATGTCGTACCCGCCCAACTGCTGGTCCTTGCGCGAGACCCGGAAGATCCCGGGCACCGGCGGCCACAGCCGCAGCGACTCGTTCAGGATGTTGCGGGTGGTCCGCATGCCGGCCACCCCGGAGTAGTCGAAGCCGCGGGTTCGCGCCTCGTCGGTCACCTGCTGCGCGAGGCCGGGCCGGGCCGCGAGGTACCAGAGCGTCACCTCCAGCAGCGCCGCCGTGGTCTCGTGTCCGGCGACGAGGAAGGTCAGCACCTGGTCGCGCACGTTCTGGTGCGGCAGCTTCTCGCCGGTGTCCGGGTCGACGGTGTCGAGCATCAGCCCGAGCAGGTCGTCGCTGGCGGGCTCCTTCCCGCTCACCCGGTCGGCGACGATGCCGTCGATGAACGCCCGCGTCTTCTCCAGGTTCGCCTGGAAGGCCCGCTCCTGAAACAGCCCGCGCACCTGGCCCACGACGGGAAGATCGTTGGTCGACTCCGACGCCCACGTCAGCACCTGGTCGAGCGCCACCAGCAGCGTCTGCGCCTGCGGATCGGCGCCCTCCTGCGTGAACAACCCGAGGTTGCGCGAAAAGCCCGCGCGCGCAATCACTTCCAGCGTTGCGTTGGTCATCGCCGTGTGCACGTCGACCACCTCGCGGCCGGACCAGTACTCGATAAGATCGTCGGCCACCGACTGCATGGCCGCGTGATAGGTCCGCAACGCCGACTGCGCGAAGCCCGGCTCCAGCACCCGCCGCGCCTGGCCCCACAGCGGATCCGAGGTCTTCGCGGTGAACAGCCCGGAACCGGTGATCCCGCGGAACTTCAACGTGGGTCCGGCCAGCGCCCGCGCCCAGTTGTCCTCGTCGTTGCACTGCCCGGCGAGCTCGCCGCCGGCCACCAGCACCAGCCGGACGTCGAGCAGCTTGCGCTCGAAAATCGGCCCGAGGCGCTCCGCGAGAGTCATCTCGTGCTGCGTCGGATTGTTCCGGTCGACACCGAAGACGTCCCCCAACAGCGGAACTCGGGGACCCGGATGCGGAAGGCGCGAATCGAGTTTCACCGGCCCAGTCTGGCACGAACCCGCAGGGCCACCGGCCCGGGGCACCACCGCACGACTTACCCTGTTCACGTGCCAGGCTTCCTCAAGTTCTCCATCAACGACCTCACGCAGGCCGCGGTCTTCGCCGCACTGATCGTGGTCCTCGGCCTGCCCGGTCAGTTCAACCTCGCCGGCGGCGTCCCGATCACCCTGCAGACCATGGGCGTGATGATGGCCGGCGCCATCCTGGGCCCCAAGAAGGGCACCGCCGCCGTGGTCCTCTTCATGGTGCTGGCGATCGCGGGCCTACCGATCCTGGCCGGCTTCCGCACCGGCACCATGGCGCTGAGCTCCCCGACCGCCGGCTACTTCGTGGGCTTCCTGCCCGGCGTGATCGTGATCGGCGTGCTGACCGCGTTCATGATGCCGCGCTACAACCTGTGGCTGGGCATCGGAATCAACCTGCTCGGCGGCGTGCTGGTGATCTACGCGTGCGGCGTCGCCGGCCTCATGCTGCGCACCGACATCTCCTTCACCGCGGCGGTCACCTCGAACGGCGTCTTCGTCGCCGGCGACGTCATCAAGGCCGTGCTCGCGGCCCTGGTCGCGGCCGCCGTGCACCGCGGTCGCCCGGGCCTGATCCATCCCCTCCGCATCCGGCGCAGCCAGTTCACCCAGACCGCGGAATGATCCGGCCATGACCTCCATCGAGTTCGACGACGTCAGCCGCTCTTTCGGCGACCGTCCCGTTCTCACCGGCGTCAACCTCACGCTCACCGAACACCGCATCGGAATCATCGGCGCCAACGGCAGCGGCAAGTCGACGCTGGCCCGCATGATGAACGGCCTGGTCCGCCCGGACACCGGCACGGTCACCGTCAACGGCCTCAACGTCGCCAAGAATCAGCGCAAGGTCCGCAAGCAGGTTGGTTTCATCTTCTCCGACCCGGACCGGCAGATCATCATGCCGACGGTCCTGGAAGACATCGACCTCTCCCTGACCCGCGTCACCAAGGACAAGCGCGAGCGTCACGAGCAGGCAATGGCCACGCTCGCCAAGTTCGGCCTCGCCGACCACGCCGACCAGCCGTCGCACACCCTCTCCGGCGGGCAGAAGCAGCTCCTCGCATTGGCCGCGATCATGGTGATCGGGCCGTCGATCCTGATCGCCGACGAACCCACCACCATGCTCGACCTGCGCAACGCCAACATGCTGCGCGAGGTCCTCGCCGGGCTCGACGAACAGCTCATCGTCCTGACCCACCACCTCGACATGCTGGAGAACTACGACCGCGTGCTGGTGCTCGACGGCGGCCGCGTCGTCGCCGACGACGCCCCGGCCCCGGCCATCGCGTACTACCGCGGGCTGATGGAGTAGTCACCGCTCGCAAGCGGGTAGATACTGAAGTGTCCGCAGAACACGCACAACAGGAACGGTGATCGATCATGGCTGTGACCCCCTACCTCTTCTTCAGCGGCAACTGCACCGAGGCGTTCGAGCGCTACCGCGAGATCTTCGGCGGCGAGCTGCAGATCATGCGCAACTCCGACGTCCCGGAGGCCGACCGGATGCCCGGCGGCGGCGACTTCGTGATGCACGCGTCGCTCACCCTGCCCGACGGCGGCCTGCTGCTCGGCTCGGACGACCCGACCGGCGACGACGGCCCCAAGACCGGCTTCGCCGTCTCCACCAGCACCCCCGACATCGAGGCGGCCCGCACCGTCCACGCGGCGCTCGCCGACGGCGGAACGGTGTCTATGCCGGTCACCGCGACGTTCTGGTCCGCGGGCTTCGGCATGTGCGTCGACCGTTTCGGCGTGAGCTGGATGGTCGACGTCGAACACGCGAAACAGTGACGCCGCCGTGAGCATGCTCGGCACCTATGTGCCCGGGCGTTCCCCCATCCACCGGTTGCCCGCCGGGTTCAAACTGCTGGCACTGATCGGCGCGATCATCGCGATGAGCGTGCTGGTCACCACGACGACCGGGGCGGCGGTCGCCGTCGGCGCCACGGTCCTGGTCTTCGCGGCGGCCGGCATCGGACCGGTACGCGCGTGGCCGCTCATGCGCGGGCCGCTATTCGTCGTCGCCCTGATCTTCGGCTTCCAGCTCTTTATCACCGACTGGCAGCGGGCCGTGGTGGTGTCCGCGATCCTGCTGGCGTCGATCGGCTTGGCGGCCGTCGTCACGCTGACCACGCGCACGTCCGACCTGCTCGCGACCATCGTCGGCGCCCTGCGGCCACTCGAGCGTTTCGGCGTGCGGACGGATTTAATTGCCATGGCTTTAGCCTTGACAATTCGGTCCATACCGCTCATCGCGGAAGTCTTCACCCAGGTCGATCAGGCCCGCCGAGCCCGTGGCCTGCGGCCCGGGCCCCGCGTACTCTTCGTGCCGGCCATCTTGGCGACGCTGGACACCGCGGACGGATTCGCCGACACTCTGGCCGCCCGCGGGCTGGACTAGTCTCGATTACAGACGCATTACCCACCCGACGTCAAAGGAATTCTTGTGTCGAATGTCTTCGATGATGTGACCGCTGCGGTCGGTCGCACCCCGCTCGTCCGCCTCAACCGGATCACCGACGGCGCCGGTGCCACCGTGCTCGCCAAGCTCGAGTACTACAACCCCGCCAACTCGGTGAAGGACCGCATCGCCGTCGCCATCATCGACGCCGCCGAAGCCGACGGCACGCTGCCCGCCGGCGGCACCATCGTCGAGGCCACCAGCGGCAACACCGGCATCGCCCTGGCGATGGTCGGCGCGGCCCGCGGCTACAACGTGGTGCTGGCCATGCCGGAGACCATGTCGAAGGAACGTCGCGCCCTGCTGCGCGCGTTCGGCGCCGAACTCATCCTGACCCCGGGTGCCGAGGGCATGGCCGGTGCCGTGCGCCGCTCCGAGGAGATCGCCGCCGAGCGCCCCGGCGCCGTGCTGGCCCGCCAGTTCGCCAACCCGGCCAACGCCGCGGTCCACCGCGCCACCACCGGGCCGGAGATCTGGAACGACACCGACGGCACCGTCGCCGCGCTCGTCTCCGGTATCGGCACCGGCGGCACCGTCACCGGCGCCGGCAGCTACCTCAAGAGCCAGAACGCCGACGTGAAGGTCTTCGCCGTCGAGCCCGAGGAGTCGCCCATCCTCAACGGCGGCGCCCCCGGCCCGCACAAGATCCAGGGCCTGGGCGCGAACTTCGTGCCCGAGGTGCTCGATACCGACGTCTACGACGAGGTGATCGACATCAACGCCGAGACCTCGCTGGCCTGGGCTCGTCGCGCCGCCACCGAAGAGGGCCTGCTGGTCGGCATCTCCTCCGGCGCCGCGCTGGCCGCCGCCGTGCAGGTGGCCCAGCGCCCCGAGTTCGCCGGCAAGACCATCGTCGTGGTGCTCCCCGACTTCGGCGAGCGTTACCTGTCGACGGCGCTCTTCGAAGGACTCGTGGACTAGTGACGCCCGAGCGCCCGGCACGTCCCGATCATCCGGGCCTCCTCTCCGTTCTCCGCGAGGACCTGCAGGTGGCTCGGGACCGCGATCCCGCGGCCACCTCCCGGTTCCTCGTGGCGATCGCGTACCCGGGCGTCCACGCGCTGTGGCTCTACCGCATCGCGCACGCCCTGTGGAACAAGAATCGCCTGCTGCGGGTGCCCGCCCGGCTGCTGTCGCAGTTCGCCCGCTTCATGACCGGCGTGGAGATCCACCCGGCCGCGGTGATCGGGCGGCGCTTCTTCATCGACCACGGCATGGGCGTGGTGATCGGTGAGACCTCCGAGATCGGCGAGGACGTCCTCATGTTCCACGGCTCCACCCTCGGTGGCACCAGCATGAGCAAGGGCAAGCGCCACCCGACCGTGGGCGACCGCGTCCTCATCGGCGCCGGCGCCAAGATCCTCGGCCCCATCACGCTCGGCGACGACGTGAAGATCGGCGCCAACGCCGTGGTGGTCCACGACGTCCCCGACGGTTACGTCGCGATCGGCGTGGCGGCGAAGTCGCGTCCGGGACCGGACGTGATCGACCCGTACGCCGAACCCGCGCTGTACATCTGACCGACCGACTCCCGCCCGCCGGGGTTCGCCGACATCCCGGCGAGCCCGGCGGGCGGAGTGCTGGCCTGTGATTGCCTGCTCGGTGAGATCACGAATCTAAGGAGAACGGGTGCACAGTACGCCGAAAAACAAGTGGTGGACGCTGGTGATCGTCTGCCTCGGCACCTTCATGCTGTTGCTCGACGTCACGATCGTGATGGTGGCGCTGCCCGACATGGAGCGCGACCTGGGCGCCTCGTTCTCCCAGCTCCAGTGGGTCACCGACGCCTACGCTCTCTCCCTGGCAGCGCTCCTGCTGACCGCGGGCTCGCTGTCGGACCGCTTCGGGCGACGCCTCATCTTCGCGATCGGCCTGGGCATCTTCACCGCGGGCTCGGCCCTGTGCGGCGCGGCCACCAGCCCCGAGATGCTGATCCTCTCGCGCGCCGGTCAGGGCATCGGCGGCGCCATGCTGTTCGCGACGTCCCTGGCGATCCTCGCCGCCACCTTCGTCGGCAAGGACCGCGGCATCGCCTTCGGTGTGTGGGGCGCGGTCACCGGTATCGCCACCGCGCTGGGGCCGATCCTCGGCGGCGCCATCACCACCGGGCTCGATTGGCGCGGTATCTTCTACGTCAACGTCCCCATCGGCGCGATCGCGCTCGTCCTCACCTTCATCCTGATGAGCGAGTCGAAGGCACCGTACGCCCGACGGATCGACTGGGCGGGCATGATCACCTTCACCGGCGGCCTGTTCGCCCTCGTCTACGCCTTCACCGAGGCCGGTGAGACCTCGTGGACCAACACCACGGTCCTGTGGTGTTTCGGCGCCGCTGCGGCGGCCCTCATCGCCTTCGGCATCATCGAATGGCGGCTCCGCGAGCCGATGTTCGACCTGGATCTGTTCCGCGTCCCGACGTTCCTCGGCGGGTCCATCGCCGCGTTCTGCATGAACGGCTCCATGTTCGCCATGCTGCTGTACTTCGTGCTGTACCTGCAGGACCAGTTGGGCTACAACGCCTTCGAGGCCGGTCTGCGTCTGCTGGTGTTCTCGGCGGTGACCATGGTCGCCGCGACCATCGCCGGCCGCCTCACCGAGCGCGTGCCCGTCCGCTGGATGATCGGCCCCGGCCTCCTCCTGGTCGGCATCGGTCTGTTCGCCATGATGGGCCTGGACGCCCAGAGCAGCTGGACCCACCTGATCCCCGGCTTCATCGTGGCCGGCCTCGGCGCCGGTATGGTCAATCCCCCGCTGGCCTCCACTGCCGTCGGCGTGGTGAGCGTCGACCGCTCCGGCATGGCGTCGGGCATCAACAACACCTTCCGCCAGGTCGGCATCGCGGTCGGTATCGCCGTGTACGGCACCCTGTTCTCCTCGAAGATCGTCGGCAGCCTCGAGCAGTCGTTGGACGACACCCGCCTGCGCGACGACGTTCCGGAGATCGCCAAGGCGGTCACCGCGGGCGACCAGAAGATTCTCGTCGAGAAGGTGCCCGCCGATCTGCGGGCCGGTGCGAGCGACACCATCGCCACCGCCTTCACCGACGGCCTCAACACCCTGCTGCTGATCAGCGGCGTGGTCGCCGTCGTCGGCGGGCTCGCCTCCTTCGCCCTGATCCGCAGCAAGGACTTCGTACAGGCCGAATGAGGCCTTCCGGCGGGACCTACCGGTCCAGCCAGGCGCGGGCCGCGGTGACCAGTGCGTCCACACCCATGCTGAGGGTCGGTTCGATCACCGGCGCGTACTCGGGCGAATGGTTCGACGGGATCTCGGCGAGCACCTGGAACAGGTCGGCTGGCGGTGCGAACAGCTGCGGATCGGCGCCGCCCAGAAACCAGTACACGGACGGGGCGCCGGCGGCCGCCCCGAGCTGCCCGAAGTCTTCTGAGCCGGTGCCCGCGGGCACCTCCATCACCTGGCCGCCGAACCGCGCGTGGAATGCACTCAGCACCGTTGCCAGGGCATCCGCGTCGTTGTGGGTGGCCGGACCGCTGTAGAGCGTCACGATCTCCGGCTCCCGCGGAGCCCCGGAGGCCGCCGCCTCACCGCGCACTATGCGCTCGACGGCGGCCAGCACCTTGCTGCGTACCACCGGATCGAAGGTTCGCACCGACAACTTGAGGGTGGCAGTCTCCGGAATGATGTTGTTCTTGGTGCCGGCTTCGACCACCCCCACGGTCACCACGGCCTGATCGGTGGCGGCCACCTCGCGACCGACGATGGTCTGCAATCGCAGGATCACCGCGGCGGCCATCACGATCGGGTCCACGGTGGCTTCCGGACGCGAACCGTGCCCGCCCCGGCCGAACAGCGTGATCTCCAGGGCATCGCTGGCGGCCAGCGTGTATTCGGGATGGTAGAAGAGCATGCCCGCCGGGCCCGGCGCCACATGCTGGCCGAGGATCACGGTGGGGTGCGGGACTCGGTCGAGCAGACCGTCGTCGACCATCGCGCGCGCACCGGAGAGGTCCTCCTCGGCGGGCTGGAACACCGCGACGACGGTGCCTGCCCAGTCGGCGGTCGTCGCCGCCAGCTGCTGCGCCGCCCCGATCAGGGCCGTGGTGTGCATGTCGTGTCCGCAGGCGTGTGCCACCGGCACGGTCTCGCCGTCGGCGTCGACGGCGGTCACGGTGCTGGCGTAGTCCAGCCCGGTCTCCTCCAGGACCGGCAGGGCGTCCATGTCGGCCCGCAGCCACACGGTGGGGCCGTCGCCGTTGACCAGGACGCCGACGACGCCGTGGCCGCCGACGCGTTCAGTGACTGTGTAGCCGGCCTCGGCCAGCGCCGCCGCTGCGATACCGGCGGTTCGGACTTCGGCACCCGAGAGCTCGGGGTGCTGATGCAGGTCGAGGTAGATCTCGGCGAGAGCAGACATGGCAGGCCGGTTTCCTATCGAGACGAGGGCGAACGAGGACAGAGCAGGACGCGTCGGACGAGTCAGTAAACGAGCAACTGCAGGCCCAGGCCAATCGCGATCGCGAATCCCGAGCACAGCAACATGGGCACCAGGAACGAGCCGTTGATCAGAATCGAGCCCTGCTTGGTGGAGCCGGTCTTGTCGGTCATGATGCACGCCTGACCGAGACCGCCCATCGACGCCAGCAGGTTGTTGCCGCTGGCCGCGCCCAGCATGCCGGTCATCGGACCCGCACCCAGCCCCGCGGCCGCCGCGGCCGGCACCAGGATGGTCAGCGACGCCACCTGACTCTGAATGAGCGAGGCCAGCAGGAACAGCAGCAGTGCGAACAGCATCACCGTCACGCCGATCGCACTGCCGACGAACGAGGTGACCGCCTCCATGTGCGCATTGAGAATGGTGCCTGCCAGGACCGGCACGGCCAGCAGCAGCAGCGCGGCGATCAGACCGGTGCCGATGATCGGTTCGGAGATCACCGCGGCGGTCTTGAGGCGGCAGAAGATCATGATGGCTCCGGTGACGGCGAACATCACGATCGGGATCATGAACGACATCGATACCGCGACGTCGGCATACGTGCCGTCGGGCAGCAGCTTGGGATAGGTCGGGCGAAGCCGCTGGAACAGGCCGAGCACGCAGCCGATCACCACTCCGGCCAAGAAGAAGTAGACGCTCCATGCCGCGCGCGGACGCAGTTCGACCGGCTCACCGCTGGCCGACGTCGGCGCGGGCGGCGCGATCTCGCCCGCTGCCAACCGTCGCTGGTATTCGGGGTCGTCGTCGAGTTCCTTGCCGTAGCGAGACATGACGAGCGAGGCCAGCACGGTGGCGATCAACGACGCCGGCACGGTCACCGCGAGGGTTTTGCCAAGCGTATTGCCGTCAGTCTCGGTCAGATTGATGAAGACGTAGGTCACGGCGGCCACCGGACTGGCCATCAGGGCCAGCTGGGACACCGCGTTGGCGGTGGCCAGCACCCGTTCGGGACGGATCTTGGCGCCGTAGGAGACCTCGTACAGGACCGGGACCAGTGCGAAAGTGATGTTGCCGGTGCCCGACATTATCGCGAACAGCCACACCAGCAGCGGGCCGACCAGCGGGATTCGGCCGGGGTGTTTGCGCAGCGCGCTCTCTGCCTTCTGCACCAGCCAGGCCATGCCGCCCGCTGCGGTCATCGCCGCCGTCGCACTGATCACCGCCAGGACGATGAAGATCGCCGAGATCGGCGGCTGCCCGGGCACCAGCCGCATCACCTCGACCATGATGAACACCGACAGGCCCGAGGCGCCGATGAGGGCCATCGGGCCGTACTTCGCGCCTACCACCAGTGGCAGCAGGAACAACAGAATCTGTACGACGACTTCGAACACTGCCACTGCGGTTAGTCCTCACCGGCCAGGAGTCGGCACCACCCCTCTCGGTGCGAGAGCGGTGAGGTCAGTGCGCATGGGACTCGGGTGCACCGTATCGGCCAGATCGGCCGTGTGCTCTGTTGCCGGTCGCACCCGCCCCATTACGTCTCAAAACGTCGCAGGGCTGTCCACATTGTCGCGTCGACGATGCGTGGACAGCCCTGCGTATGAGGCTTGCTAGCTCTGGTCGAGGACCGCCTCCGGCTGCGAGTCCCGTGTGGCCTGCACCGGGGTGATCGACAGCCGCAGCGCCCCCGGCGCCTCGGCGGGCACCACCGGTGCCACCGGAGACACCGGCGCCATCCGGGCATAGCCGTCACCCTGCGCCGGGCGCGCATCCTGCTCGCCCTTGTTGGGCCACAGCGACGCGGCACGCTCGGCCTGCGCGCAGATCGACAGCGACGGGTTCACGCCCAGGTTCGCCGAAATCGACGCACCGTCGGTGATGTGCAGCGTCGGGTAGTTCCACACCCGGTGGTACGGATCGATGACGCCGGTGGCGGGATCGTCGGAGATCACACATCCGCCCAGGTAGTGCGCGGTCAGCGGCATGTTGAAGATGTCGCCCCAGGTACCGCCGGCCAGGCCGCCGGGCAGGAGGTCGGCCGCCCGCTGATTGGCCTCGTTGCCCTTGGGAATCCAGGTGGGGTTGGGCTCGCCGTGGCCCTGCTTGCTGGTGACGTACTTCAGCGGGCCGCGCTTGCGCAGGAAGGTGGTCAGCGAGTTGTTCGAGTTCTGCATCACCAGGGCGATGACGGTCCGCTCGCTCCACTTGCGCACCCACAGCAGGCGCACCAGCAGGAACGGATTCTTGATCGCCTGGCGCAGGAACTGCCCCACCCGGTTCGGCACACTGCCGCCCTGCGTCATCAACGTCTGCAGGAAGGCGATCGCGTTACTGCCCTTGCCGTACCGCACCGGCTCGACGTGGGTGTTGGCTTCCGGGTAGAACGACGACGTGATCGCCACGCCCTCGGAGAAGTCGCTGGCCGGATCCACCTTGACCGCCTGCGCACCCAGGATCGATTCCGAGTTGGTCCGGGTGAGCACGCCCAGCGCGTCGGACACCTTCGGCAGGGTGGAGTCCTTGGCGTTGAACATGATCTTCTGGGTGTTGAAGGTGCCCGCGGCGATGATCACCTGATCGGCCGTGTACTGCCGGCGGCGCGCACCGAACGGGCCCCACGCCGACGAGCCTCGCGCGGAGACCACCCAGCTGCCGTCGCTGCGCTGCTCCAGCCGGTCCACGGTGGTGCGGTCGATGATCTGCGCGCCGTTCGCCTCGGCCAGTCCCAGGTAGTTCTTCATCAGGGTGTTCTTGGCGCCCACCCGGCAGCCGGTCATGCACGCCCCGCACTCGGTGCAGGCGGTACGACGCGGCCCGGCCCCGCCGAAGTAGGGATCGTCGACGGTCTGCCCCGGCGCGCCTTCACCGCCGGTCTTGGCGCCGAAGAACACCCCGACCGGGGTGGAACCGAAGGTGTGCCCCACCCCCATGTCCTCGGCGACCTGCTTTATCACCCGGTCGGAGTTGGTGAAGGTCGGGTTGGTGACCACACCGAGCATGCGGCGGGCCTGCTCGTAGTGCGGCGTGAGCTCGTCTTCCCAGTCGGTGATGTGCGCCCACTGCGGGTCGGTGAAGAACGGGGTCGGCGGCTTGTACAGGGTGTTGGCGTAGTTCAGCGAACCGCCGCCGACGCCGGCACCGGCCAGGATCATCACGTCCTTGAGGGCGTGGATGCGCTGGATGCCGTACAGGCCCAGGCGAGGCGCCCACAGCCACTTGTGCAGTCGCCAGCTGGTCTTCGCGAACTGCTCGTCTTCGAAGCGTCGACCGGCTTCGATCACGCCGACCCGGTACCCCTTCTCCACGAGCCGCAACGCGCTGACGCTGCCGCCGAATCCGGAACCGATGATGAGGACGTCGTAGTCACTGCTCGCCATGTGCACGATTCTAATGACCGTTGTCACATTTCAGGTAGCAAGCCTGCCCTTACTTGTCGGTAGGGGTCGCTTCCGCGGCCCGGTCGCGGCGTACTTCGGCGGCGACGACGCCGGCCCCGCTGGACAGCAGCGCCCGTCGCCACGGCAGCGTCCCCTCGATCTCGATCTGAATGGAGATCGACAGCACGGTCCGGATCAGGACGATGATGCCCAGGATCAGCGCGTCCTCCATCGACGGCTTGGAGGTGATGGTGCGGACCAGATCGGCGGCCACGAGCACCTCCAGGCCGAGCAGGATCGCGCCGCCCAGCGTGCGCCGCACCACCCCGAAGACCTGTTCACCGGGGACGCGGCGCTGTGCGGCCCGCAGGCCCAGCACGATCGCCACAAGCGTGCCGACCACCATCGCCAGGGCTCCGAGGATCTCGAAACCCATGGCGACGGCGGAAAAGACGTCGTCCATCACTTCTTCCACGCGCTCACTGTAGCCGCGGGCGGGTGCCCCGCGGGGTCTGGGCGCGTGGGATCAGCCGCGAACGGAGAGCCCGACCTTCTGGAATTCCTTCAGGTCGCTGTAGCCGGCCTTGGCCATCGACCGACGCAGCGCGCCGATCACGTTGAGCAGGCCGTCCGGATCGTCGGACGGACCGGTGAGCACGCGCTCCAGGCTCGCCCGGTCTTCCGGCGGAGCCACCTGCAGCAGCGCGCCGCGCGGGGTGTCCGGGTGGGCGGCGGCCGACGGCCAGTACCAGCCCTTGCCGGGTGCCTCGTCGGCCGCGGCCAACGGGGTGCCCAGCGAGACCGCGTCCGCGCCGCAGGCCAGGGCCTTCGCGACGTCGCCGGAGGTGTGCAGGTCGCCGTCGGCGATCACGTGCACGTACCGCCCGCCGGTCTCGTCGAGATAGTCCCGACGCGCCGCGGCAGCGTCGGCGATCGCGGTGGCCATCGGCACCCCGATGCCGAGCACCTCGTTGGTGGTCGTCGCACCCTCGGCGGAACCGTAGCCGACGATCACGCCGGCGGCACCGGTCCGCATCAGGTGCAGCGCCGTGCGGTGGTCCTGCACGCCGCCGGCGATCACCGGGATGTCCAGGTCGGAGATGAAGGTCTTGAGGTTCAGCGGCTCGGCCACCAGCCCCTCCTCCGCGCCGCGATCGACCAGCGTCACGTGCTCGGCGGAGATGATGGTGCCGTGCACCACGAGGATCTCCACTCCGGCCTCCAGCAGCGCCGGGGTCACCTCGGGCGCATGCTGCGGGCTGACGCGGACCGCGGTGGTGACACCGGCGGCACGCACCTGCGCGACGGCGGCGGCGAGCAGCTCCTGCCGCACCGGCGCCCGGTGCAGCTCCTGCAGGAAGGCCACCGCGGCCGACGGGTCGTCGCTGCGATCGGCGATCTCCAGCAGCTCGGCGATCTTGGCGTCGACATCGTCGTGCCGGGCCCACAGGCCCTCGCCGTTGAGCACGCCCAGCGCGCCGAGACGACCCAGCGCGATCACCGTCTCCGGTGAGCCGATGGCGTCGGTCGGATGGTTGAGGATCGGCATGTCGAACCGGTAGGCATCGATCTGCCACGCGGTGGACACGTCCTTGGACGAACGGGTCCGCCGCGAGGGCACGATCGAGATGTCGTCGAGTTCATAAGTCCGACGAGCTGTCCGGCCCATGCCGAATTCCACGAGGTCACGCACGAGTGGCGCCTTTCTCTTCGCTGCTTAGCGAGTGTAGTAATTCGGCGCTTCGGCCGTGAGGGTGATGTCGTGCGGGTGGGACTCCTTGAGTCCGGCCGCGGTGATTTGAACGAACTGTGCCTGCTGCAACTCGGCGATGGTCTGAGCACCGGTGTAGCCCATGGCCGCACGCAGGCCGCCGGTCAGCTGGTGGATCACCTGGTTCAGCGGGCCGCGGAAGGGCACCCGGCCCTCGATGCCCTCGGGCACCAGCTTGTCTTCGGCCAACACGTCGTCTTGGAAGTAGCGGTCCTTCGAGTACGACTTGCCCTGGCCACGGCCCTGCATGGCCCCGAGCGAGCCCATGCCGCGGTAGCTCTTGAACTGCTTGCCGTTCACCAGGACCATCTCGCCCGGCGACTCGGCGGTGCCCGCCAGCAGCGATCCGAGCATGGCGGTCGACGCGCCGGCGGCGAGGGCCTTGGCGACGTCGCCGGAGTACTGCAGGCCGCCGTCGGCCACCACCGGCACACCGGCGGCGTTGGCCGCCGCGCACGCCTCGAGGATCGCGGTGATCTGCGGGGCGCCCACACCGGCGACCACGCGCGTGGTGCAGATCGAACCCGGTCCGACACCCACCTTGACCGCGTCCACCCCGGCGTCGATCAACGCCTGGGCGCCGCCGCGGGTGGCGACGTTGCCGCCGATCAGCTGCACTCGGCTGCCGATCTCGGCCTTGAGCTTGCCGATCATGTCCAGCACACCGCGCGAATGGCCGTGCGCGCTGTCGACCACGAGCACGTCCACGCCGGCGTCGGCGAGGGCCATGGCACGCGTCCACGCCTCGTCGCCGGCACCCACCGCGGCGCCGACCAGCAGGCGGCCGTCGGCGTCCTTGGTGGCGTTCGGGTGCTGCTCGGTCTTGACGAAGTCCTTGACCGTGATCAGACCGGTGAGGCGGCCGTTGCCGTCGACGATCGGCAGCTTCTCGATCTTGTGGCGGCGCAGCAGGCCCAGTGCCGCCTCGGCTGACACGCCTTCCTGCGCGGTCACCAGCGGCGCGGGGGTCATCACCTCGGACACCGGGCGCGACTGATCGTGCTCGAAGCGCATGTCCCGGTTGGTGATGATGCCGATCAGCGCACCGGCGTCGTCGACCACGGGCAGTCCGGAGATCCGGAACCGCGCGCACATGGCGTCCACCTCGGCGAGGGTGTTGTCGGGACTGCAGGTCACCGGATCGGTCACCATGCCCGCCTCCGACCGCTTGACCGTCTCCACCGAGGCTGCCTGCGCCTCGATCGACAGGTTGCGGTGCAGGACGCCCATGCCGCCGGCGCGGGCCATCGCGATGGCCATCCGCGACTCGGTCACGGTGTCCATGGCCGAACTGACCAGCGGCACGCGCAGCGTGATCTCGCGGGTGAGTTTCGAGGACGTGTCGACCTTGTTCGGGACCACGTCCGAAGCGGCAGGCAACAACAGGACATCGTCGAAGGTCAGGCCGAGCATCGCGACCTTGTTGGGATCATCTCCACCAGTGCGTACGGGCGTCATCGCTCTATCGTATCGACCCGCACCGAATCCGGCGCCCGCCGGTGACCGGGGACACCACGGAAGGAGCACCGACCGGTCGCGATCGGCTACGGTGGAGGCGTGCACGACCACTTCCCTCCCGGCATGCCGCCGGACCCGTTCGCCGATGACCCAAGCGACCCGGCCGCAGCGCTCGACGCGCTCGAACCCGGTGTACCGCTTGATGATCACGAGCGCGAGGCGGTCCGCGAGGATCTGGTCGACCTGGAAATCTACGAACGACTTCTCGCTCCCCGCGGCATCCGCGGCCTCGTGGTGATCTGCGAGGACTGTCGCGAAGATCACTTCCACGACTGGGACATGCTGCGCGCCAGCCTGCACCAATTACTGCTCGACGGTTCGGTGCGTCCGCACGAACCCGCGCTGGATCCGCGCCCGGAGGATTACGTCACCTGGGACTACTGCCGCGGCTTCGCCGACGCGCACGCCATCTTCCGCGACGGCCGCTAGGCCCGCTTCCTCGAGTGCCCGGGCCCGTCAGTTCTCGGGGCCCGTCAGTTCTGCGCGCCCGTCAGTTCTCCGGGGCGGCAGACTGGCTGCTGCTACTGCTACTCGACGAGCTCGACTTCTCGGACGTCGACGAGGAACCGGATGCCGACGGCGTCGTCGACGGGGCCTGCGAGGAGGTCGGCGGCACCGATGAGGTCGGCGGCACCGACGGGGTCACCGTGACGGTCACCGACATCGAATCCGAAGCCTCCGCCGGTGGCGTTGCCGGGTCGCTGCTCGAGACGGACGGCACCGGCGAGGTGGTCGGATCCTTGGCCAGGGCCTCGCTGCTGCGCAGACGAGCGATCCACTGCCGCATGCGCTGCTGGGTATCGGCATCCTGGACCGGCTCGAGTTCGCGTTCGGCGCGGTCGAGGAGCGCGGCCGCACGCGCGGTCTCCCCCTCCGACAGCGCGGTTTCGGCCCGTTCCAGACCGTTCTGCACGTCGTAGGTGGACTGCGTCTGCTGCGCCTCCTCGGCGAAGACGACCTTCTTCACGTTCCACAGGGGATCGCCTGGCTGCGAATTCTCCGACAGCACCAGCAGTCCGGCCGCTGCGACCGCGGTGATCGCGGCGGCGCCGGAGATCATCCGCAGGTGGCGCGACATCGCCTGGCGTTTGCGGTCGGAGTCGGCCGCGACGATGGCCCGCTCCACCTCTTCGAGGGTGGGCGAGGTCGGTGCGGGCGCGGCGAGCGCCTCGGTGCGCCAGGCGAACAGCAGCGCGCCGAGTTCGGCCTCTGCCGGGTCCACCGGGCCGTCGCCGGACGGCAACGCGGTGCCGTCGGCGAGGGCCTGGAGGAACTCGTCGTCGTGGTGAACGGCCCCGATATCGACCGATGGGTCCTGCTCGTTCATCGGCCACCTCCTGCAGCTATGAGCTTCTTCAACTTGGTCAAGGCCCGATGCTGGGCCACGCGCACGGCGCCGGGCGTGCTGCCGACCATGTCGGCGGTCTCCTCTGCGGACAGGCCCACCACCAGACGCAGCACGAGGATCTCGCGCTGCTTCTCGGGGAGCTGCTCGAGGAGTTCGGCCATCCGGCGGCTGGCGTCGTTGTCGACGGCCTGCTGCTCGGGTCCGGTGGAGAAGTCCACCACCTCGGGAATGACGTCGACGGGATCGGCTTTGACGCGTGCGGCCGAGCGCATGGCATCGGCCACCTTGTGCGAGGCGATGCCGTAGACGAAGGCCATGAAGGGCCGGCCCTGGTCCTCATACTTGGGCACCGCGGTCATGACTGCCATCAACACCTCCTGCGCAACGTCGTCAGCGGAGAATAGGTGCCGTTCGCCGGCACCCACCCGTGCCCGGCAGTAGCGCAGGACCGGATCCCGCACGCTTTCGAGCACTGAGCTCAGCGCCGCGCGGTCCCCAGCCACCGCTTCACGGACCTTGCGGTCCAGCGCCTCACCTGTCAGTTTCATCGTCATGTTGTGCTCGAAGTGTTACATCGTCGATCCGTGCCCGCCGCGCGGTCGCGGGTAGCACGGGTCGACAGGTCACCAAGTCACCCTATCGGCCGTGCCGTTCCAGCGGGGACAGGGGCGCGAGGGGCATTCCTCGCCGAGCCAGACGATCGCGGAGAAACACCACGTCCGAGGCATATTCGGCGGCACTGTCCACCCCGGAGAGCAGCGCGGCGGCCGCCCACTGGAGCGGCAGCAGACCGCCCGCCGCGGCTCGCTCGAAGACCCCGCGCCCGGCCGCGACCGCCGCCTCGGTCTCCCCGCTCGCCGCGGCGACGGCGGCGCCGATCAGGTCGGTCTTGATGCGGTGCCGGTCCGAGGGCACTGCGTCCACCAGCTCCGCCGATGCGGCCGCGGCCGCACGCGCGGTATCGAGATCGCCGGAGTAGAGGCCCCATTCGCTGCGCACCCAGGACAGCCGCAGCCGCGTCCGCGCCGCGGTGCGCCAGTCGGCCGAGTCGAGCGCCGCGCACGCCGCGGCGTGCTCGGCCGCGCGGTCGAGGAGGCGCCGGGAGGCCGCGAAGTCCCCGAGCCCCAGATTGTCCGCAGCCAACCCGACGAGTCCGTCGAGCCAGGCCGCGGACAACCATCCGGCGTCCGCGGCGCCGTCGGCTCCGGAGCATGTCCGCGTCGCGCCGACGGCGAGCAGGCAGGCCCGTCCGTCACCGACGCGGGCCGGGCCGTGACCGCCGGCCTGCCGGAGCAGCGAGGCACGGGTGCTGTGGGCCAGGGAGGCCACCGAGGGTGAGACGGCCGGGTCCGCGGTGAGCGTCGACAGCACCCGCCGCGCCGCCGCGGCACGCCCCTGCGCCCCGAGATCGACGGCACGTTGCCACTCCTGCACTCCAGTCGGTGCGGGGGTCGGCTCGGGTCTCATGATCCTCATCTCGTCAGTTTCTCCACGGGTAACACTCGGTGACTTCTGGTCGTCGAACCCGGGCGCGATGCCACGTCATGTTTACCCGGTGTTACCGCTCGGCGACGAAAGCCCAGGAGCGGCACCGGATGTTCACCTGATCGCAAAAATGCAGCTCATCCAGGGTTTATCGGCGGTTTGACGGGCCGGAATCGGCCGCCCTAGCGTGGGCGATGCACCTAGTCACTTCGAGAGAAGGAAATGCCGTGACCATCACCGCAGACCGACTGCCCGGGCCCAACGCCGACTTCTGGGATTGGCAGCGCGAAGGCGGGTGCCGAGGCCTCGACTCGTCGGTGTTCTTCCATCCGGAAGGCGAGCGCGGCCATGCCCGACTGCAGCGCGAACGACAGGCCAAGAAGATCTGCGCCGCCTGCCCGGTGATCCAGCAGTGCCGTTCACACGCCTTGGCCGTCGACGAGATCTACGGGATCTGGGGCGGGCTGTCCGAGCACGAACGCAACCTGATCCGCCGCCGCGAACCCGCCCGCTACCTGGCCTCCTGAGAACCGGCCCACGAAAAACACCGCCCCGGCGGCCGCGAGGCCGCCGGGGCGGTGTTGGTTTCTGCGAGTCAGTCTCAGCTGACGACGGCGAGGATGTCGCGCGCCGACAGGATCAGGTAGGCCTGACCGTTGTAGCTGATCTCGGTGCCGCCGTACTTGCTGTAGATGACGGTGTCACCCTCAGCGACGTCGAGCGGGATACGCTTGTCGCCGTCTTCGTCCCAGCGGCCGGGGCCCACTGCGATGACCTTGCCCTCCTGGGGCTTCTCCTTCGCCGAATCCGGGATGACCAGGCCCGAAGGGGTGGTCGTCTCGGCCTCGATGGCCTGAATAAGGATCTTGTCCTCAAGCGGCTTGATGTTCACGCCTGCCACGATGTCAGTCCTTCTCGTCTCGTCTTACTGCGGAAGATTGTTCGGCCGGATCGGTTGCCGCGTCGTCGCGGGTGCCGCGGCGGTGATCCGGTACCGACTAGCACTCTACCCATGAGAGTGCCAGCGCTTCAACCCTCCTGGCGTCCTCGCGTCCCGACTCGCGATCAGAGCTTGCTGATCTGCACCGACATCCCCGGGTCGGTGGCCACCGTCAGCGGCGACGGCGACGCTCCCCCGCCGATGACGTGCGCTCCGAGGGTGGCGACCATGACGCCGTTGTCGGTGCACAGACGCGGGGCGGGCACGCGCAGCTGCACGCCCGCGGCGTCGGCGCGTTCCCGCGCCAGCGAGCGGATCCGCGAGTTCGCGGTCGCCCCGCCCCCGAGCACCAGGGTGTCCACGCCCCGCTCGGCGACGGCGCGCATCGCCTTCGCGGTGAGCACGTCGGCCACCGCCTCCTGGAACGACGCGGCGACGTCGGGAACACTCACCGATCGTCCCGCGCGCACCTCGCCCTCCACGTAGCGGGCCACGGCGGTCTTGAGGCCGCTGAAGGAGAAGTCGTAGGGCGCATCGCGTGGGCCGGTGAGCCCGCGCGGGAACGCGATGGCGGTGGGGTCGCCCTCGCGCGCCGCGATGTCGATCGCGGGCCCGCCCGGGTAGCCCATGTCGAGGAGCCGGGCCACCTTGTCGAAGGCCTCGCCGGCCGCGTCGTCGATCGTGGTGCCGAGTTCGTCGATCGGCTTGGCCAGCTCGTCGATGCCGAGCAGGTGGGTGTGCCCGCCGGACACCAGCAGCGCCACCGCCGACGGCATCGGCCCGTGCTCGAGGGTGTCGACGGCGACGTGCCCGCCCAGATGGTTCACGGCGTACAGCGGGACGTCCCAGGCCAACGCGTACGCCTTGGCCGCGGCCACCCCCACCAGGAGCGCGCCGGCCAGGCCCGGTCCGATGGTCACCGCGATCGCATCCGGGCGATCGATGCCCGCCGCTTCCCGCGCCCGGGTCATCGTCGGCACCATGGCCTCCAGGTGCGCCCGCGAGGCGACCTCCGGGACCACGCCGCCGTATCGGGCGTGCTCGGCCTGACTGGAAGCCACCTCGTCGGCCAGCAGGGTGGCCGACTGCCCGTCCCAGGAGACGATGCCGACGCCGGTCTCGTCGCAGGAGCTCTCGATGCCCATCACGATCACGACTGGTTCACCTCCGCAGCCGCGGGCCGCACCATGGTGAAGGCGTCGGCGCCGGAGGGCTGATAGTAGTTGCGGCGCACGCCGGCCACGGCGAAGCCGCTGCGTTCGTACAGCGAGACGGCCACGGCGTTGTCGGTGCGCACCTCCAGGAATACCGGCGCGGCCACCGCGTCGGCAACTCGCAGCAGCGCGTCCAGCAGGGCCCGACCGGACCCCTGCCCGCGGTACTCGGGATCGACGGCGATGGTGTGCACCTCGCACTCGTACCCGCCGGGCGACCCCAGCACCGCGAGGCCGGCGTAGCCGAGCACCGGGCCGCCTTCGTGCTGCCGCAACGCGAAGTAGTGGTTGTGCGCGGCGGCCAGTTCGTTGACGAAGCCGCTCAGCGGCCACGGCGAATCACCGGCGAACAGCTCGGCTTCCAGTTCGGCGCATCGCGGCAGATCGCGCGGCGTCAGCGCGTCGACGATCATCCCAGCAGCGACTTGCGCCGCTGGTCCTTCAGTTCGACGGCGTCCGGACGCCGCAGGTACAGCGGCGTCAACGCCGCCGGGGGCGCCCCGAGCTCGGCGACGGACACCAGCGCGGACGCGGTCGGCACCGTCGCCGCCGACAGCGCCGCTCCGTAGCGGTCAATGAAGCCGGGTGTTCCGGCGACGACGGTCGCCGCACCCACCTGCACCTCGTCGGGGGCGGTCACCTCGGGACCGATCAGCCGCACGCCGTCGCGATAACGCGCCCAGTACACCTCGCGGCGTCGGGCGTCGGTCACCACCAGCACCTCGCCCCGCGCGCCCTCCCGGGCGGCCGCGTCGGCGATGGCGTCCAGGGAGCAGACGCCGTACGCGGGGATGGCGAGGGCGTCGGCGTAGGCCGCCGCCGTGGCCATCCCGACCCGCAGCCCGGTGAACGGTCCCGGGCCGCAACCCACCACCACGTCGGTGAGTTGCTCACCGCGGCAACCGCTTTCGGCGAGTACCTGCTTCATCAGGGTGGTGAGCATCTCGGCGTGGCGACGGTGATCGTGCACCACCTGCTCGGCCAGGGTCACCGGGCCTTCGGCGGTTACGGCCACCACGCCGACCACCACGGCGGGGGTGGCGGTGTCCAACGCCAGTACCAGTCTGTCCGGCTCAGTCATTGCGCACCCATTCCCAGCTCACCTGTCGTACATCGCTCAGATCTTCGCGGCGCAGGCGTACCAGCAGATACTCGTCGACCAGTCGCTCGGCCATCCCCTCGCCCCATTCCACCACGACCACCGAGTCGGTCAGGTCGGTGTCCAGGTCGAGGGCGTCGAGGTCGTCGAGGCCGCCGAGCCGGTAGGCGTCGACGTGAATCAGCCCGGGGCGACCCGGACCTCCGGGCGGATGCGCGCGCGCCATGATGAAGGTGGGCGAGGACACCCGGCCGCCCACGCCCAGCCCGGCCGCCAGCCCGCGCGTCAGCGCGGTCTTGCCCGCCCCGAGCGGTCCGTCCAGGATCACCAGGTCGCCGGCGCGCAGCAGCGCCGCCAGCGCCGTCCCGAAGGCTTCGGTGTCGTCCACCTCGGGCAGTTCGCAGCTACCGGCTGCGCCCCGCTCTCCCACGTTCATCGCGCACCCCAGTACCAGCGCATCTTGGGCCGCGCGTGCGCCCGGCGGGAACGCTGCACCAGATTGTCGATACCCTCGGTCACCAGCTCCGGCATCTCCATCGGCAGCATGTGGCCACACCCCTCCCCGATCCGCAGCCGCGAATCGTCGCCGAGTTCGGTGAACATGCGCAGCGAGTTCGGCAGCGGCGTCAGCCGGTCGATGTCGCCGCACATCACCACCGACGGCACCTGTGCCAGCACCGGCAGCGCGGTGGACTCGTCGTGGCTCTCCAGCGCGTGCAGAAAGTTCACCATCGTCGAGATGGACGTGTTCTGAATCATCGACTCCACCGCGTGCCCGGCCGCGGGACTGTAGAAGTCGGGGCCGAAACTGGCCGCCACCAGCACCGGTTCCACTGCCTGCCGGGTGATGCCGCGCCCGGCCTGCACCAACCGCGGGAAGTAGCGGACCGAGATGCGTAGGGCGTCGACGACCGGGTTGTTCAGGCCCCCGCCCAAACCGGCCTCGGTGATACCGCGGGCCGCGGTGGACACCAGGGCCACCCCGGTGACCCGGCCCTTGTAGCCGAACAGGTCGGGGTGGGCGCGCGCGAGCGCCATGATCGTCATCCCGCCCATGGAATGACCCACCAGCACCACCGGTCCGGTCGGGGCCGTCGCCCGGATCACCGAGGCCAGGTCCTCCCCGAGCTGGGCGATCGACGAACTCGCCGCCGAGGCCGGGTCGCTGCGCCCGTGTCCGCGCTGGTCGTAGAACACCATCCGCACCCGGCGCTGCGCCCAGCGTTCGGCCAGCTGGTAGCGCTGGAAGTGCCATCCCGCCATCCGCAGCGTGAAGCCGTGCACAAAGATGACGGTCAGTTCGGGCGCGAGGTCACCGGCGGGACCGGTGATGTGGGTGCGCACGGCCAGCGCCACCCCGTCGTCGGCGATCACCGTCGACGATTCGTCGGTGTAGATGCTCTTGAAGTCGACGTCCGCGTACGGATCGACGGCGGTTCCGGACTTCTTCCGGCGACGAGTGCGGCGCACATTGCCACCGAGGGTCGCTCCGAGCGACCCGACGTCGCGCAGACCGGAGGCCCACCCCGACTTGCCGCTCCCGGCGGCCGGCGCCGCCGGCTGCACATCGTCTGCTTCGGACCGGCTCATCGCACCTCCCCGCCCGGGTCACCGACGTAGCGGCGCTGCGCACGTCCGTGAATGCCGGAAATGATCTCGTAGTCGATGGTGTCGACGCTGTCGGCCCAGTCGACGGCCTTGGGCACCGCGGGCTCACCCGGGGTGTTCGCGCCGAACAGCACCGCGCGGTCGCCTTCACGCACGCCGCCGCCGTCGGGGCCCAGGTTCACCACCAGCTGGTCCATGCAGATGCGGCCCACGCCGGGGAACCGGCGACCGTTGATCGAGACCTCGAACCGTTCGGACAGCAGGCGGGGGACGCCGTCGGCGTAGCCCGCAGGCAACACGGCGACCATCGTGTCGTTCGGAGCGACCCACCGGTGGTTGTACGAAACCCCTTGTCCGGCAGCGACTTTCTTCACCAGCGCCACTTCGGCACTGAGCGTCATCGCAGGAATGAGGCCGAAGTCCCCGCGCGACGGAATCGGCGAGCAGCCGTACAGCGCCAGGCCGGGGCGCACCAGGTCGCGGGCCAGGTCCGGTCGGGTGAGGGCGGCGGGCGAGTTGGCCAGGTGCAGCACCTGCGGAATCACGCCCCGCCGCTTCAGGTCGGCGGCCGCCGAGTCCAGGTGCGCGGCCTGCTGCGAGTTCATCGGATGGTCCGGTTCGTCACCGAACGCCAGGTGGCACATCATCGCGCGCAGCCGCACCGCGCCCTCGGCCTGCGCCTGGGCGAGCTGGTGCGCGGTGTGCTCCCACTCGTCGGCGGCGATCCCGCTGCGGTTGAGACCGGTGTCGACCTTGGCGGTCACGGTGGCGGTGACCCCGGCCGCGCGGGCGGCGGCCACCACCGCGGCCAGCTGACGCGGCGAGGAGACGGCCAGGTCGATGTCGGCGGCGATTCCCGCCGCGAAGTCGGTGCTCGGCGTGTGCAGCCACGAGGTGATGTGCGCGTCGATTCCGGCGGACCGCAGCGCCAGGGCCTCGGTGAGGTGCGCGACGCCGAGTTCGGCCGCTCCGGCGGCCAGCGCGGCGCGGGCCACCGGCGCCGCACCGTGTCCGTAGCCGTCGGCCTTGACCACCGCGATCACCGGGGCACCGGCGCGCTCGGTCACCACGCGGACGTTGTGCCCGATCGCCCCCAGGTCCACGGTCGCGGCCAGCGCGGGCATGTCAGCGGTCGTCATCTCTGTTCGGCTCCCATCTGTCCCAGCTCTCCCCATCCACGCAGGGCGCTCGGCACGGCTTCCAGCAGGTCGGATGCTCCGATCGGGGCGCCGCCGGAGGCCAGGCGCGCCGCGCGCGCATGCACGCGGGCCGCGGCCGCCCCCGCCCACAGCGGCGAACGTCCCGCCGCCAGCAGGGCGCCGGCGATGCCCGACAGCACGTCGCCGGCACCGGCGGTGGCCGCCCACGACGAGCCCGCGTCGTTCCCGTACACCCGGCCCTGCGGATCGGCGACCAGCGTGATGCGCCCCTTGAGGAGCACGGTGACCCCCAGGTCCGCGGCCAGCGCCCGGGTGGCGGCCAGTCGGTCGGGCCCGACCGGATGGCCGGCCAGCCGAGCGAACTCGCCCGCGTGCGGGGTCAGCAGCACCGGCGCCGCCCGGCCGGTCAACAGGTCGGGTCGGCGCGCGAGCACGGTGAGTCCGTCGGCGTCGACCAGGACCGGCACCTCGTCGGCGAGGACCCGTTCCACCCGAGCCTCCGCCTGCGCGTCGGTGCCCAGGCCCGGGCCCACCACCCAGGCCTGCACGCGGCCGGCGTCGTCGAATTCCTCGGTGGCGACCACTTCGGGGCGGTGCGCCACCACCTGCGGCGCCGCGGCGCCGACGAAGCGGGTCATGCCGGAGGTCGCGGCGATCGCACCGCCGGTGCACAGCACCGCCGCGCCCGGGTACCGCGGGGAGCCGGCCACGATGCCGACCACGCCCTGGGTGTACTTGTCGTCGTGCGGGCCGGGCACCGGCCAGTGCGCGGCCACCTCGGCGTCGGTGAGCGCGGCCACCGTCCGGTCCCCCGCGGCACCGAGCCCGATGTCGACCAGGTCCACGCGGCCGCACTGCTCGGCGGCCAGCAGATGGGCACGACGCCGCACCCCGAAGGTCACCGTGACATCGGCCCGCACCGCAGGCTCTCCGACCGCGCCGGTGTCGGCGTCCACCCCGGAGGGCAGATCGACGGCCACCACGGTGGTGTGCGGCGACAGCGCCGCGAAGGCCGCGGCGGCGGCCGGACGCAGCGGACCGCGGCCGCCGATCCCGACCACACCGTCGACCACCACGTCCAGGCCGACCGGAAGTTCGTCGGCGATGCGGCCGCCCGCTCGGGTCAGGGCGGCGAGCCCGGCGGCATGGGTCTGCTCCGGGGCCAACAGCACCGCGCTGACCGCGACGCCCCGGCGTCGGAGTTCGGCCCCGGCGTACAGCGCGTCGCCGCCGTTGTTGCCCGCACCGATCACCAGACCCACCGACCGGCCGTAGGTCCCGCCGGTACGGGTGAGCTCGCCGAGTACCGCGCGCGCCACGCCGTGCGCCGCGCGCGCCATCAGCGTGCCGGAGGTCAGCAGGTCCCCGGTCGCGCGTTCGGCCTCCCGAACCTCGTCGGCGGTGCAGTAGTAGACCGGCACGGGACTACTCCACCGTGACGGATTTGGCGAGGTTGCGCGGCTTGTCGACGTCGTAGCCGCGCTCCTGCGCCACCGTCGCCGCGAAGACCTGCAGCGGCACCGTCGACACCAGCGGTTGCAGCAGCGTCGGGGTGTGCGGAATGGGGATGAAGTGGTCGGCGATGGCGGCGGAGGCCTCGTCGCCGGGCTCGGCGATCATGATGGTGCGGGCGCCGCGCGCCTGGATCTCGCGCACATTGCTGATCATCTTGGAGTGCAGCACCGCGCGCCCCTCGGGCGAGGGCATCACGACGATCACCGGCAGGCCGTCCTCAATGAGCGCGATCGGCCCGTGCTTGAGCTCGCCGGCGGCGAAGCCCTCCGCGTGGATGTAAGCCAGTTCCTTGAGCTTGAGCGCGCCCTCCAGGGCCACCGGGTAGCCGACGTGCCGGCCCAGGAACAGCACGGTGTTGCTGCCCGCGTACTGGCGAGCCAGGTCGCGCACCGGTTCCATCTGCTCGAGGACCTTCTCGACGGCCGCCGGAATCTCCTCGAGGGCGCGGAACTCGCGGACCACCTCGTCCGGGTACTTGGTGCCGACGGCCTGCGCCAGGGCCAGGCCCACCATGTAGGCGGCGGCGATCTGCGCGAGGAAACACTTGGTCGAGGCGACGCCGATCTCCGGTCCGGCGTGCGTGTACAGCACGGCATCGGACTCACGGGGAATCTGGGCGCCGTTGGTGTTGCAGATGGCCAGCACGCGGGCCTTCTGGTCCTTGGCGTGCCGGACCGCCTCCAGGGTGTCGGCGGTCTCGCCGGACTGGCTGATCGCCACCACCAGCGTCGAGCGGTCCAGCACCGGGTCGCGGTAGCGGAACTCGCTGGCCAGCTCCACCTCGACGGGCAGACGGGTCCAGTGCTCGATGGCGTACTTGGCGATCATCCCCGCGTTGTAGGCGGTGCCGCAGGCGACGACGAAGACCTTGTCCACGTCGCGCAGATCCTGGTCGGACAGGCGCTGCTCGTCGAGCACGATCCGCCCGTTCTCCAGGTGACCCAGCAGGGTGTTGGCCAGGGCCTCCGGCTGCTCGGCGATCTCCTTGAGCATGAAGTACTCGTAGCCGCCCTTCTCGGCGGCGGCCAGATCCCAGTCGATGTGGAAGGGCGTACCGCCGGTCGGATTGCCGTCGAAGTCGGTCACCTCGTACGAATCCGCGGTGATCACCACCACCTCGTCCTGGCCCAGTTCCACCGCCTCGCGCGTGTGCTCGATGAACGCCGTTACGTCCGAGGCGAGGAACATCTCGCCGTCGCCCACGCCGACCACCAGCGGGGTCGACCGGCGGGCGGCCACCAGAACACCCGGGTTGTCCGCGGAGGCGAAGACCACGGTGAACGCGCCGTCCAAGCGGCGCAGCGCGGCGTAGGCGCTGGCCACGAAATCGCCGGCGTGCTGCCCGGAGGTGTATTCGCGGCGCAGCAGATGCACCGCAGTCTCGGTGTCGGTGTCGGAATCGAATTCGACGCCGCCCTCTTCGAGTTCGGCCCGCAGGGGCGCGTAGTTCTCGATGATTCCGTTGTGCACCACCGCGAACTTCTCGTCCAGGCTGCAGTGCGGGTGGGCGTTGCGATCGGTGGGCTTACCGTGCGTGGCCCAGCGGGTGTGGCCCATGCCGGTGGTCCCGGTCAGGTTCTCCGGACCCACCTCGGCGATCAGCTTCTCGAGGTTCTCCAGACGACCGGCCTTCTTCTCCACCGCCAGGTGTCCCCCACCGTCGACGATGGCCACGCCCGCGGAATCGTAGCCCCGGTACTCCATCCGTCGCAGGGCCTCGACCACGATGTCCAGTGCCTGACGCTGCCCCACATATCCGACGATTCCGCACATGGTGGGCGAGTTTACCTTCCGAGAGCGGGCAGCCTCTTCTTCCGCTTCTCGTCGTCGACCCGGTATGCCGGGTTACCCAGCAGCTGAGACAAATGATCGGCGTCGGCGCGCCGGATGTCCGGCGCAGCGACGACGGTCGCCGCCCCCATCGTGGTTTCCGGCTCGGCGAAGGCCGCGTATTCCTCCCGACCCGCCAAGCGATGAAGCAAATACCCGGTGACCTGGGCGCGAACCGCCGCGTGCACCTTGCGCTCGGCACCGTTGACGCCGAGGAAGCCGCGCACCGTCGGGTTCTCCAGGAGATCGCCCGCACTGGCCCCGGCCAGTGTGCGCAACACCACCTCGCCGCCGAGAAGTTCGGTCAACGTCACGGCGTTGCCGGTCATCGAATCCAGCTCGGTGGGCGCGGCCAGGATCAACGCGGGAGCGGTCACCTTGGCGGCGTCGTCGCGCAGATCCGCGGCGGTGGGCGCCGGGAACAGCGTCACCAGGGCACGCACCGGAATCTGCGGGCGCCCCAGGAGGGTGCGGTCGGCGGCGGCGCGCACGGCGGCTGCGGCCCCGAACCCGTGACCCACCAGGCCCAAGCGGTCGGCGTCGACGGAGAGCCGGCCGGGGGCACCCAGCTGCACGCCCGCGCACACCGTCAGCGCGGCCCGCAGATCGGTGGCCAGCTCGATGTCGGAGGCCAGCGGTCCCCGTTCGGAGTCCGGCGCGGCCACCACGATGCCCCACGAGGCCAGGTGGAACAGGAGGTCACGGTAGGCGCGCGAACTGCGCAACCAGCCGTGCCCGAAGGCGACGGCGGGCAAGTTCTTGCCTTCCCTGGGCGCGAAGACCTGGCCGGACAGCCCGACGATGCCCAGATCGCCACGATCGACCTTGTGCGGTCCGCGGCGAGCCAGCAGCTTCATCAGCTCGTCCGGCGGGGGCGCTACGACCTTCTTCTTCCCGAACACGGTCCTACCCTATCCAGTTCCACCGGCACCATCAGGCGCGGTAGGGATTCGGGTTCGTCGGCGACGACCGCGACGGGCGGGACGGCACGGCGATAGGCGCCCCGGGCGGCCGCGAGTTCCGCGCGGGCGCGGGCGCCGATCTGTTCCAGCCGGGCGCGGGTGCTCACCGGTCACCGGCCAGCACCAGTTCGCCGGCCGAGCGCCACTCGTCGGCCAGCGCGGCGATGCCGTCGTCCACCGCCGCCGAGGCCGCACGACCGGCGGCGGCCGCCAATTCCAGGCGGGCGCTCAGTTCGACGCTCGCCTCCGGCAGCGCGAGGCCGGCCGCCAGCGGATCGGTGGCCTGCGCCATCGTCGACCGGTAGTCGTCGAGCACCTCGCCGAGGACGTCGCGGGCGGCGACCGCCGAGTCGGCGTGGCGGGACAGCGCCTCGGCGGCCGGAATCAGGTCGACGGCCAATCGGCCCGCCGCCGTCTGCAGGGCAGCGGCCGCCGATCCGCTCCAGCTCTGCGGCACGTCCGCACCCACCGAGGTCAGCGAGCCCAGGGCGTCGTCGAGCACGCTGGACTGAACGCGCAGGGAGTCGGCCATCCGCCCGAAGGAGTCCAGATCGAAGGCGTTCACGGCCGCGTGTGGGGCGGCTACGTCGTCGTCGTCGAAGGCCACCGCGCCGCGGTCGCGCCACTGGCGCAGCAGCGCCAGAAACATCTCAATCGCGTTCACCGGCCGACTCTCGGTCCGCCTCCACCACCGAGGCCGCTTGCCTGCCGATTCGCTCGGCGAGCCCGGCCACCCCGGCACCCGCCGCCGTCAACCGCTCGGAGAGATGCGCCAGCCGCGCATCCAGCGCCGCCGCGGCCTCCCGGTGCGCCGGCGACCGCACCCAGTCGTGCGGCAGCGTGAGCCGCTGCGCGCACGCGGTGAGGGCGTCGGCCACGGCCAGCTGCCGTGCGACGAGTCGATCCAGGCCGGCGGCGTCGAGCCGCACATCTTCGCTCATGTCTGGTTAGACGCGCGCGGGGACGCTCCGGTTCCCTCGACACGCCGACAGACGCCCCGCCGGGAGGAGATCGTGGGTCAGACGGTGGCGACGACGTCCGCGACGCGTTCGGCGATGGCTTGCGCGGCGTCGGCCGTCGTGGCCTCCACCATGACGCGCACCAACTGCTCGGTACCGGACGGGCGCAGCAGGATTCGGCCGTTGCCTTCCAGTTCCAGCTCGGCCTCGGCCACCGCCACTTCGACGGCCCGATCCACGGCGACGCGATGCTTGTCGGTCACCGGCACGTTGATCAGCACCTGCGGAAGGATCGTCATCACCGAGGCGAGATCGGCCAGTCGGCGGCCGGTCTCGGCCACCCGGCGGGCCAGCAGCAGGCCGGTGAGCACACCGTCGCCGGTGGTTCCTGCCGACGGAATCACGATGTGACCGGACTGTTCGCCGCCCAGGGCATAGCCCCCGGCGCGCAGTTCCTCCAGGACGTAGCGGTCGCCCACACCGGTGATCTTGAGACCGATACCGGCCTCCGTCATCGCCAGATGCAGGCCCAGGTTGCTCATCACCGTCGCGACCAGCACACCGTCGGTGAGTTCGTCACGCTCGTGCATGGCCAACGCCAGGATCGCCATGATCTGATCGCCGTCGACCACCGCGCCGGTGGAGTCCACGGCCAGGCAGCGGTCGGCGTCGCCGTCGTGCGCCAGGCCCAGGTCGGCGCCGTGCTCGAGGACCGCGCGCTGCAGGTTCTCCATGTGGGTGGAGCCGCAGCCGTCGTTGATGTTGAGACCGTCGGGCTCGGCATGAATCGCGATGACGCGCGCACCGGCCGCTTCGTAGGCCATCGGCCCCACGCGCGCCGCGGCGCCGTTGGCGCAGTCCACCACGAGGGTCAGTCCGTCGAGGTGACGACCGCCGGAGGCGGCCAAGTGCTCCAGGTATCGGTCGACGGCGTCCGGCGCGTCGATCAACCGGCCGACGCCGGCGCCGACGGGACGCGGCTGCTCGGCGGCCATCGCCGCCTCGATGGCGTCCTCGACGTCGTCGCCGAGCTTGTGCCCACCGGCACCGAAGAACTTGATGCCGTTATCGGGCATCGGATTGTGGGAGGCGGAGATCATCACGCCGAAGTCCGCCGCATAGTCGGCGGTCAGGAAGGCGACCGCGGGCGTCGGCACCACGCCGACCCGGATCGCGTCGGCTCCGGCGGCGGCAAGACCCGCGCACAGAGCGGCTTCCAGGAACTCCCCGGACGCGCGCGGATCGCGACCGACCACCACGCGGGGTCGACGCGCATCGGGCGAAGCGAGGGCATCTGCACCGAGAACGCAAACGGCGGCCGAGGCCAGGCCCAACGCCAGCTCTGCAGTGAGCTGATCGTTGGCCCGGCCCCGGACGCCGTCGGTGCCGAAAAGACGTGCCACTTAGCGCTTGCTGTACTGCGAAGCCTTACGGGCCTTCTTGAGGCCGTACTTCTTACGCTCGACAGCACGCGGGTCACGCGTGAGGTAGCCGGCCTTCTTCAGGATCGGACGATCCTCGGGGCTGACCTCGATCAGTGCGCGGGCGATCGCCAGACGCATGGCGCCGGCCTGGCCCGAGGGGCCACCGCCGACGAGGTTGGCCTGGATGTCGAAGACATCGGGGCGCTCGACGGCCACCAGCGGGGACTTGACCAGCTGCTGGTGCACCTTGTTGGGGAAGTACTCCTCCAGGGTGCGGCCGTTGAGCTTGAACTCACCGTTGCCGGGGAGGACACGCACGCGGACGACGGCCTCCTTGCGGCGACCGACGGTCTGCACTGCGCGATCGAAGACGACCGGGCCGCGCGAAACGACCTCGGTGGCCTCGACGTCGTCGGACTCAGTGGTGTAGGCGCCGTCTTCCAGGACGATTTCCTCGTCCACGACCTCGACCTCGTTGTTCACGTCTTCGTTGGTCACTGGGACACCTGCTTGATCTCGAAGGGGGCGGGGTGCTGCGCCGCGTGGGGGTGGTTCGGGCCTGCGTAGACCTTCAGCTTCGAGGCGATCTGATCGCCGAGCTTGTTCTTCGGGAGCATGCCCTTGACGGCCTTCTCCACCAGACGATCCGGACGGGTCGCGAGGACCTCACCCATGGTGCGGGACTTCAGGCCGCCCGGGTGACCCGAGTGGTGGTAGATCCGCTTGTTGTCCGCCTTGTTGCCGCTGAGCGCGACCTTTTCGGCGTTGATGATGATGACGTAGTCGCCGGTGTCCATATGGGGGGCGTACGTCGGCTTGTGCTTGCCGCGGAGCAGGGTCGCGCTCGCCACGGCGAGGCGGCCGAGCACCACATCGCTGGCGTCGATGACATGCCACGTGCGCGTGATGTCACCGGCCTTCGGGCTGTAGGTAGACACAGTAGTCCTCACTGTTGTTGTACTTCTGCCGGTCGAAGCGCATAGACACAGCTGATTCCCGGCGACCGGTAGAGACCCGGGGCTGACGACGAGGTCATGCACCAGCGGTCCAATTTACTGGACTCGGCCACCGCGGGTCAAAACCGTCCAACAACCCGGCGACCGCACGGGCCGGATGCCACAGTGGTGGCATGACCGACTCATGGACGCTGACCGGCGACGACGGTGAACTCCTCCTGCACACCGGGACCGCCGGCCGGGCCGCACGCACCGGCCACAAGCTCACCATCGAGATGAAGGGGTGGACCGCTCAGGTAACCGTCGACGACGGCCATCCGGTTGCGGTGACCCTGACCGTCGACGTCGATTCTCTCACCGTCCTCAAGGGCGAGGGCGGCATCGCCCCGTGGACCGGGGCCGAACCGGGGATCGCCCGCAGCAACGCCCTCAAGTCGTTGGAGGTGAAGAAGTACCCGACGATCACCTACGCCTCGACCGGGGTGGTGCGCGACGGCGACGTCTACTCCGTCGACGGCGAGCTGACCCTGCACGGGGTCACCCGCCCCCACCCGGTCACCGTGCGACGGGACGGCACCGGATTCTCGTGCGAAACGACGATCACCCAGACCGACTACAAGATCAAACAGTTCTCACTGCTGATGGGCACGGTGAAGGTGGCCGACGACGTGCGCCTGACCATCTCGGCCACCGCACCCGCCCCATAGACCGCGACGCGGGCGAACCGGCACTGCTTCGTCCACAAGCCTCCCGACTCCGTTCGCGCTGTCGGTCTGGACCGACAGCGCGAACGGAAAGCGACAGCGTCAACCGGCGACGACCTCAGGCCGCCAGTCGCTCGCGCACTGCCGGCACCACCTGGTCGGCGAGGACCCGGATCCGCGTGCTGCCGCTCTCCACCCACTCGCCCGGCAGCTGCGCCCAGAAGTGCACGTCCTTGATCTGCGGGGTGGCCGAGATCAGGGCGGTCAGCTCGTCGACGGCCGTCGGCACATCCCAGAGCGTGTAGGAGCCGGTGCTCGCCGAGCACGGCCGCGTCGACGCCCTGGCGAACATCGCCGGAGTGGTCAACATGATCAGCGAGGACTCGGTGGTCGGACTCACCGAGGAAGCCTGGGACCAGGTGATCGGCACCGACCTCAAGGGCGTGTGGCTCGGCATGCAGGCGGTGATCTCGTCCATGATCGACAACGGCGGCGGCCGCATCGTCAACATCTCCTCGATGGCGGCTCTGCGCGGCCTGCCCAACCTGGCGTCCTATTCGGCGGCCAAGGGTGGCGTCGTGGGCCTCACCAAACAGGCCGCCTACGAGTACGGTCCGCACAACGTACTGATCAACGCCATCGCACCGGGCACCATCGACACCCCGATTCTGGCCGACATCACCGACGAGATGCGCCAGGCCAACGCCAACGCGCACATCGTCCGTCGCCTCGGCCTGCCCTCCGAGATCGCCTCAATGGTCGCCTACCTCATGCGCGAGGGCGACTTCCTCACCGGCGAGATCTACCCCGTCGACGGGGGCTGGGCCGCGAAGGGCAACTTCTAGTCCACGTCGACGAGCCGTACCGTCTGCCATGTCGAGGGCGCATTGCAGAATCACGTACTTCTGGTGTCGTGCCTGCTTTTCCGTTCGACGCACGCGGACAACGGCGGCATGACCAGCGAGTTTCACGCAAGCACGCGGGAAGCCGTTGAGGCGTATAGCGACAGGGTGACTCAGGCCGTCCTCGGATTCGCTGAAACGGCGAGCATCGTCCTGGGCGACGGACTCGGCTGGTATGCGGAGCTCGCGGCTGCCGGAGAGGCCGGGCGCACCGCCTCGGACCTGGCGCTGGCCACCGATACGCAATCGCGCTACGCCCAGGAGTGGCTGGAACAACAGACGATGGCCGGTCTCGTGGAGGTCGTGGCGTCAGCGCCGTCTGGCGCTGGCGCCCGGCGCTTCCGGCTCCCCGCCGGCGCCGCAGAGGTTCTGGTCCATCGCGGTACCACGACGGCACTCCTGCCGATGGTGCGGATGCTGCGGGCCGGGGTTGCCGGCATGCCCGAGCTCCTGGAGGCGTACAAGCACGGCGGGGGTGTCACGTGGGATCAGGTCGGCGATGAAGCGAGGCAGGCGCAAGCCGAGGGAAACCGGCCCTGGTTCCTGGAACAGTTGCCGCAGGCGCTCGCCTCCGTGGAGTCACTGCACAGCGTTCTGTCGCGACCGGGTGCGCGCATCACCGACGTGGCATGCGGCTTCGGGTGGTCCACTCTGGCTCTTGCCCGCGCCTACCCCCAGTCGCAGGTGACGGGCATCGACATCGATGAACCGTCCATCGTGGCGGAGCGGGGCAACGCCGACGCCCGGGGCCCAAGCGCGAACGTCGAGTTCTACGTCGCCGACGGGGCCGACCCCGTCACGGCGCACAGCCAGGACGCGGTATTCATCTTCGAAGCGTTGCACGACATGCCGTTTCCGGTTCAGGTGCTCAGTGCCGCGCGCACCATGGTGAAGCCCGACGGCGCGGTGGTCGTGATGGACGAAGCGGTGGCCGCGACCTTCGATCCGGAAGCAGGCTCGCCCGACGAGAAGCTGCTGGAGCGGCTCATGTACGCCTACAGCCTCTTCCTCTGTCTGCCGGACAGCATGGCGACGCCGGGGTCGGCCGCGACGGGCACGGTGATGCGTCCGGCCGTGTTGGAGCGCTACGCGATCCAGGCTGGATTCGCTGCGGTCGAACAGCTGCCCATCGGGGACTTCTCGGTCTTCCGCTTCTATCGGCTCACCCTGCCCGACCGGGAGGGCGACACCACTCCACGGCTGGCGGCCGCCCGCAGGCCGTGACGCTCGACGTCCGCGAGTCCGCTCAGTGGGCCTCCGTGTTCGCCGAGCACGGGGAGTTCTACAGCATCGACCTATGCATGGGCGCGCCGCACCCCAGAGCTTGTCACGACGGTCAAGCCGAGTTCTTCCACCATGCTGCCGTACCGAGCATGTAAGCGACTGAACACCTGCGCACCATTCGCACTGTTTGTCATCTCGTGGATGAGCAGCGCCTCGAACGCGGCAGACGTCAGCCAGTCCACATCGTGCGTATAGCCGAAGACCGCACGCGCACCGGTACGAGCACGAAACCGAAGCAGCTCCGAATCCGGCGCGGACAGCGTGGCGCACGAGCCGAAATAGACGAAACAGTCCCCAGCGCGGCCGTCGAAGTGCTTGCCCAGGTCCTCCAGGCTGACAGACCTATCATCGAACTCCACTTCTCCGACCAGCCCGTGCGCGGCGATCATCAGTGTCAGGTAGTCGTCGAGATCCCCTTCACACCCGCCCTCCAACCACTTGTCGAGCTGATGGAAGAACTCCGTACTCGTAGCGATGCGGCGGTGGATATACCTAGCAGAGCCGGTGCTCGCTAGCAGGTCCAGCAATGGACGCACGGATTTTGCGTCTGTTAGAGAGTCACTCCACTCGCCTTCGAGACAGAAAAGTCCAGTGGGCTGCTCACTTTGATCTGACATCGCGCTCCTCTGGTGGGGGTAACGCCTCTGATTCTGACACCATCACCCGCCGACGATGCGCGCACTGCCCACCGCACGACGGCAGGCTTCGTCGATCCGGTGGCCACCGGTCCCCTCCTGACAACCCACACTGATCTGCAATCCACCGTCGACCACCACGTACCAGCGCACCGCCGCCCCGGACACCGGCGCCTCGCGGTAGCTGATCACCTGCCGCCCGCCGTAGGTGCTCGACGCCGCGAACTCCACCACCACCTCGTCGCCGCGCTGGGCGATCCGGTGGGCCAGGCTGGCAGCCACTGCCGCCCGGTCCGATCCGGCCCGCAGCGCCGTCACCACCACGATGAGGCGTCGCCCGTCCTCGCCAGCGGCGAACACCGCGCGCAGGCCCCGCCCGTCATCGGGGCGATCGCCGGACAGTTCGGTGCGTCGCCAACCCCCGGGCACCGTCACCTCCACCGGACCGACTCGGGCCGCGGCGACGTCGGCGGCGGCCTGCCGCGGCCAGCGCGCCACCACACCCACCAACCCCAGTGCCACGACGACGACGACCACCGCTGCCACCAGCAGCCGCGGACCTCGCCGCCGAGACGGCTCCGGGGGCGGCGGGAAGCCGAAGTCCAGACTCGTCCGCGGCACGTAGCGGTCGCCGTGCCGCGCCACCAGCACCGGATCGACCTGTGCCACCCGCCGCCCCGGCAGCGCTCGCGCCAGTTGCGCCGTCAGCTCCGTCGGCTGCGGACCGTCGACCAGCACCAGGTCCGCGGTCCGACCCAGCTCGCACAGCTCTTCGGGAAGCTCGGTGCCCAGCTCATCGGCGGCGCTGCGCACCACCTGCCACACGCCGTGCGGCCTTCTCAGCACCAGCGCCCGCCACAGCGGCGGGCCCCAGCCCGCGGGCTCGCCCGGCACCAGCAGTTCTTCGATCACCACGCAGGTCTCCGCGGCCGCGTCGGCGTGGCTGGCCGCGATGCGCAGGACACGGTCCGCTGCGGACACCGCCGGTGCCGTCATCGCGCCACCTGCACCATGTCCGCGCGCCGGGCCCGGGAGATCAGCTCGCCCCGCCCGGCACCGAGCTTCTGCATCCGGTGCCGGCCGACGATGTAGCCCTCATCCGGGTCACCCGACAGCAGCAGCACATCGCACGACAGGTCGCGCAGACCGGCGACCAGCGGATCGAACAACCCTCGCCCGATTCCCCCCGAACGCCGCGCCAGGATCACCCGCAGACCGATGTCCCGCGCGTGCCCGAGCAACTCCACCAGCGGCGTCAGCGGGTTGCCCATCGCGGTGGCCACCAGGTCGTAGTCGTCGATCACCAGATAGACGACGGGCCCGGACCACCAGTCCCCGCACGCCAACTGATCGGCCGTCACATCCTCGCCGGGCAAGCGCGCCCGCAGATAGTCGGCCAACGCCGCCATCATCGGCGCCGCCGTCTGCGCCGAACTCGCATAGCCGGCCAGATGCTCCCCGGCGACCGCTCCCAACAGCGTGCGGCGATAGTCGACGAGCACCAGCTTGCAAACCTCCGGGCCGCCGCCGGCCACCAGACCGGTGACCAGGGTCCGCAGCGTCTGGGTCTTGCCCGACTCCACATCGCCGAAGACCAACAGGTGCGGCTCCGCGGCGAAATCCATCACCACCGGCGCCAGGTCCGATTCCCGCAGCCCGAGGACCGGCTTCCCCTCTCGGGCCGAATCCCCGTGCGCGGCCATCGATTCGGTGATCGACGCCAGGTCGATGTCGTCCGCGAGCAGCCGCACCCGCGGCGCAGGGCAGTCGGCGTAGACGCCGGCGGTCTCGGCGACGAACGCCGCGGTGCCCTCCGGGAGGCTCTCGACCTCCGCACGGCCGTCGGCCCGCGGCAGCGCCACCAGGAAGTGCAGCTCCTCCCCGGTGAGACCGCGCCCGGGGCGTCCGGTCGGAACGGTGGCGGCCACTTTTCGCCCCATCTCCGAGTCCAGCGGATCACCCAGCCGCAGCTCCAGTCGCGTCCCCAGCAGATCCTTCATCGCCGGGCGGATGTCCGCCCACCGTGCGGACGCGACGATCACGTGCACCCCGAACGAAAGTCCTTGGCCCACCAGGGTGTTGACGTCGTCCTCGACGGTCTCGAAATCGCTGCGCAGCGTGGTCAGCCCGTCGATCACCAGGAACACGTCGCCGTGCGGATCCTCGGCGAACCGGCCCGCGTGCCGCGCCGCCCGGTATTCGCGCATCGACTCCAGCCCCTCCGTGGCGAACAGCTCCTCCCGCGCGGCCAGGATCGCGCGGACCTCGGCCAGGGTGCGCCGCACGGCGTCGCGGCGACTCTTCGTGGCCACACCGGCCACGTGCGGCAGGCCGGCCAAGGCCGCCAGGGTGCCGCCGCCGAAGTCCAGGCAGTAGAAGCTCACCTGCTGCGGTGTGTGCGTGGCCGCGGCCGCACAGATCAGCGTGCGCAGGGCGGTGGACTTGCCCGCTTGCGGGCCTCCGACGACGGCGGCATTGCCCGCCGCTCCGCTCAGATCCAGCCAGAGGGTTTCCCGACGTTGGTCGTACGGCCGATCCACCACGCCCATCGGGATCCGCAGATCCCCGATCGCCGCGTGGCCGGCGACGAACGCGTCGAGGGTCACCGCCGATTCCAGCGGCGGCAACCACACCGCATGCGGCAGGCTGCCGTGACCCGCGGCCCGCCCGACCAGCGTGTCCAACAGCGATGATGTTCCCGTCGGCGCCTGGACCTCCTCGACGTCGTCGAACTCGGGCAACGGCACCCGTTCGGCGGTGAACCGCAGCACCTCCCCGGAAGCCCGCGGCAGCCCGTCGGCCCCCACCGGCCCGCTGTGCGGCGGTAGATACGGGCCGGAGACGAACGAAGTGCTGAAGCGGACGGGCGCGCCGGAGTCGCACTTGAGGTACGCGGCACCGGGAGTGCTGGGCAGGTGATAGGCGTCCGGGACGCCGAGCACGGTCCGAGACTCGTTGGCGGAGAAGGTCTTCAGTCCGATCCGATACGACAGGTGGCTGTCCAGGCCGCGCAGCCGCCCCTCGTCCAGTCGCTGCGAAGCCAACAGCAGGTGGATGTGCAACGACCGGCCCAACCGCCCGATGGCCACGAACAGCTCGGCGAACTCGGGCTTCTGCGCCAGCAGTTCGGAGAACTCGTCGACGACGATGAACAGCGCGGGCAGCGGAGCCAGCGCCGCCCCCGCTTCGCGCGCCCGCTCGTACTCGCCGACATTGGCGAAATTGCCTGCGGCCCTAAGCAATTCCTGGCGCCGGTTGAGTTCACCGGAGAGTGCGTCGGCCATCCGGTCGACCATCGCCAGTTCCTGTTCGAGGTTGGTTATCACCGCCGCCACATGCCGGGTGTTCAGACCCAAAAACGTGGCGCCGCCCTTGAAGTCGACGAGCACCAGGTTCAGCTCGTCCGGTGAATGCGTCGCGATCAACGCCAGCACCAGGGTCCGCAAGAATTCGCTCTTGCCGCTACCGGTGGCTCCGATGCACAGCCCGTGCGGTCCCATGCCGCCGTGCGCGCTCTCCTTCAGATCCAGGTCGACGGGTGTGCCCTCGGCCGTGTAACCGATGGGCACGCGCAGCCGTTGCTGGGGTGTGCGGCCCCGCCAGCCGCGCAGCGGATCGAAGGCGGTCGCATCCGGAATGCCCAGCAGCGCGGGAAGTCCCGGATCCGTCGCCACCTGCGCCGTATCCAAACCCGGCAGCGGAAGCGTGCTGGCAGGCCGATACCGCGCGAGTCCACGCGCCAGCACTTCGACACGCTCGGCCGACAGCGAGTCCGCCGTCGCGAACCGCTCCAACCCCGCGACCGTGTGCGCGGCGACGCCGCCGCCTTCCACCACCAACCGCAGACCGCGGCGCACCGCCAACGATTCCCCGTCCGGCCGCAGATCGAGCACCGTCAAACCCTCGCGCCCAGCCCCGATCACCAGCTCCTCATCGCCGGTACGAGGACCACCGTCGAGCACCACGATCAGGTGTGGCCGCGCCCCCACCGGCGGCGCCGACCGCGAGAATCTGCCGCGTTGCGCGAGGTCGTCGGCGAGATCGGTCTCGAGCAGCTCGAGGCTGTCGTAGATCATCCGTGCCGCGCCCACCCGGTCCCGCACCGTCGGATGCGCCGCGTGCGGCAGCCATTTGACCCAGTCCCAGTCGGGGGCACGCGGGTCCTCGGCGGCGACCGCGACCAGCACGTGGTCCGGGCCGTGCAACAGCGCCACGGCGGCGAGCATCGACCGCACGCATCCCAGCACCTCCGCGCGCGGTCCCTCGAAGCCCACCGCCGGAAAACTCCGCAGCGATACCGCACTGGGCAGGCCGGGCACCGTCGCATGCGTCTGCACAAAGCGCCGCAACGCCAACGCGCACACCGGTTCCAGGTCCTCCGCAGGCGCCACTTCCGGCGGAACCAGCGCGGTGGCCAACGGTTGGGTGCCGACGCCGAGACGGATCTGCAGGAAGTCCGCGTCGCCCGGACGCCGCTCCCACATCCGTACCGATCCGAGCAGCGCGGGCAGGGCCGCCGGATCCGGATGCGACCACGCCGCCGCGATCCGCTGCTCGCGCACCGTCGCCCCGACACCGGCGCGCGTCTGCGCCAGATATCGTAGGTAGTCCTTGCGGTCCTCGTTCAGCTCCGCCGAGCGCGGCGGGCCGCCTCGACCACCGCCGGCCAGCATGCCCACCATCGACATCACCATCATCAACGGGAACATCAGAAACAGCGGATTCGACAGCGCCCCGCGACCACCGGTCATCACCATCAGCGCCACCATGCCGACCAGAGCGACCACCATGACCAGCGGCAACAGTCGCACCAACAGGCTCTGCGGCGCCCCGCGCGCCACCTCCGGCGGACCGGTCAACACCAGTTCCCCGCCCGGCGCGACCGGCTGAGTCAGCCGCCGCGGGCGCACAAAAGCCACCGTCGTACCCATCGGACTCCCCCCGAAGTCGTGGTCGCCGTCCCGGCGATGGTGACGGTTTATCAGGAACCCCCGCGGCCGGGTGCCCGAATGACCACTATTGACGGCGATCCCCGTCGCCCCCCCCGAATCGGTTCACCCCGTCGGTCTGGACCGACGGCGCGAACGGAAAGTGACGGGGTGAACCGAAACGGTCCCCGCCGACGGCCGCAGGTGACTAAAGTCGACCACCATCGTCGCCATGGGAGCGCGGGGACGGTGTGTCAGGAACCTCGGGGGAGGGTTTGCACGATGACCACGATCGACGATGCCGCGGGGCTCGGCCCAGCGCTGCGAAGCGCGGAACCGGAACTGGTACGACTCTCCGTTCTCGGAGCGGACACCCAGGTCGACGTGGCGCTCCCGACCCGAACACCGATCGCGGCGCTGCTGCCCGACCTTCTCGACCTGCTCCGACTGCCGGATCCACCCGTCGACGATGCCGATCGCATCGACTGCCTGCCGCACTGGACGCTCGCCCGCATCGGCGCCCCGCCGCTCCCGGTGGAGGCCACGCTCACCGACGTCGGACTGGTCGACGGCGAACTGCTCCTCGTCGTCGACGGCCGGCCCGGCAGCCCGGCCGCGCTCGTCGACGACGTCGTCGACGGCCTCGCGCACCTCGCCGACCGCCAGGCCCCGGGCTGGACCGCCGAGTCCGCGCGCACGGTCGGCTACGGCGGCTGCCTGGCCGCCACCGCGTTCGCCGCACTCGCCGCCCGCTTCCTGCCGTTGTCGCCGCTCCTCGCCGCCTCCGTGCTCGGCGGTGCCGCCCTGCTGCTGGTGGCCGTCGCGATCCTCGGCCACCGCGCAGGCGTCGATCGCCGCAGCACCGCCGTCCTCTCGATCTGCGCCGTCCTCGCCGCCACGACCGCGGGATCGTTTGCGCCACAACCGAACACCCTCGGTCCCGCACTGGCGACGGCCGGTGCGTGCGGACTGGTCGCGGCCCTGCTGCTGCACCGGAGCACGGGAGTCGGCGCCGCATTGCACGCCTGCATGAGCACCGTGTGCGCACTCCTCGCCGTCGCCGGCCTCATCGCGATGGCGACCGGGGACCTGCGAACGGCCGCCGCGATCGTCGCGGCCGTCTCGGTGTACAGCGTTCTGCTAGCGCCCCGGGTGGCCATCGCGGCCGGGCGCCTGCCGTTGCCGCCGGTGCCCACTCTCCCACCACCGCTGCCCGAGCCGACGGCGACGGTCACCGTCGACGGCCTCGACGCGGTCGCCGCGATCGCGGAACTGGCGCTGGTCGACCTGGATCGGCTCTCCCGCCGAGCCCGGCTGGCCGCCGGATACCTGACCGGCATCCTCATCGGCGCCTGCGGCACCGCGGTCGTCGCCGCCTTCGTCGTCGCCGGCAGCTGGGGCGGATCGGTGGTGTCGTTGCTGCTGTGCGGCACCGTGGCCGCCGCCCTGATCGCCCGCGGCCGCACCCACGCTCACCGCACCCAGAGCGCCGCGCTGATCGCCGCGGGCCTCGGCTGCCTCCTGGCGGTGCTCCTCGGCAGCGGGTCGGCGGTCGCCATGACCGTCGGCGGAATCGCTTTGGCCGCAGCGGCATTCATCATCGGGACCACCGCGGATGGCCACAGCTTCTCGCCGCTGCAGCGGCGCACGCTGGAATTGGCCGAGTACGCGGTGATCGTCGCGATCATTCCGCTGCTGCTGTGGTTGCTGGGCACCTATCGCGCCATCCGCGAATTCTGATGCCGTCCCCCACTGCGGCGGCGCGACTCACCCTGGTCGGCGCACTGGTCGCCGTCGCCGCCGCGACCCCGGCGACGGCCACCGCGCGCCCCGAGCCGCTGGTGACCGCGCTGGTTCCGGTCAGCGCGCTGCCGGTGGGACCCGCGCAGCCGACCGAGCAGCGCACCCACTGCGCACGCCCCGCGCCGCTGACGTCCGACCCGACGGCGGAACCGGCCGGGCACCGCCTGCTCGACATCGGTCAGGCCTGGCGGTTCAGCCGCGGCGGCGGCGTCACCGTGGCGGTCATCGACACCGGGATCACCCCGCACGCGCGCCTGCCGCTCCCGCAGGCGGGCGGCGACTACGTGAGCACCGGTGACGGCCTGGCCGACTGCGACCTGCACGGCACCCTGGTCGCCGGGATCATCGCCGCCCGGCCGTCGGCCATCGACGACTTCGCGGGCGTCGCACCGGATTCCACCCTGATCGCCATCCGCCAGTCCAGCGGCGCCTTCGACACCCGTGACCGGCGGACCGCCGCACCCACGATGGGCGCGGGATACGGACCGCTGAGCACCCTCGCCAAGGCAATCGTGCGGGCCGCCGACTTGGGCGCGCAGGTCATCAACATCTCCGAAGCCGCCTGCGTGCCCGGCACGGCGTCGATCGACGACGACGCGGTCGCCAGCGCCCTCGCCTATGCCCGGGCCCGCGATGCGGTGGTGGTGGCCGCCGCGGGAAATCTCTCCGACACCGGCGGATGCCGCGAACAGAATCCGCTCGCACCCGCCTCGACCAGCGCCGCGTGGGATCAGGTGCGTTCGGTCGCCACGCCGGCGCGCTTCGGACGAGAGATCCTCACCGTCGGCGCGGTGGAGGCGACCACTGCCGCACCCGCCGCGTTCAGCCTGGCCGGACCGTGGGTCACCGTCGCCGCGCCCGGCACCGACGTCGTGAGCGTGGCGGGCGGCAGAGCGGTCGACGCGCTCGACGACGAGAACGGTCCGCGTCGCTTGGCCGGCACCAGTTACGCCGCGGCGTATGTGTCCGGGGTGATCGCGCTGGTTCGGGCGCGTTTTCCGCAGCTGACCGCGCAACAGGTGATCGACCGCGTCGTGCGTACCGCCCGCGGCGGGCCCGACCGGGACGCGGCGACCGGCTACGGCCTCGTCGACCCGGTGGCGGCGCTCACCGCCGACCTGCCGGAGGTCGCTGCGGCTCCGCGCATCACTCGCGTGGCGGCCCCGCGGCCCGACGAGCCCGACCATCGCCCGGCCATCACGGTCGCAATCACCCTGGCCGTCGGGGCCGGCCTCGTCGCCGGGGCGTTCGCACCCCGGCGACGACGGTGACTACTCGGCGGCGGCCCGGGGGTTGCGTGCCGGACGCAGTTCGCGCGGCAACGCGAAGGTCAGCGTCTCCTGCGCGGTGGTGATGGTGTCCACATCGTTGAAGCCGTGCTCGGCGAGCAGCTCCACCACGCCGCGCACCAGAATCTCCGGCACCGACGCACCCGAGGTGACCCCGACCGACGTCACGCCGTCGAGCCACGCCGGATCGATCTCGCGGGCGTAGTCCACCAGGTAGGAGGCCTTCGCGCCGTTCTGCAGCGCCACCTCCACCAGTCGGACCGAGTTCGACGAGTTCTGCGAACCGACGACGATCACCAGATCGCATTCCGGCGCCATCGCCTTGACCGCGCTCTGACGGTTCTGCGTCGCGTAGCAGATGTCGTCCGACGGCGGATCGTTGAGCAACGGGAACCGCTCGCGCAGCCGGCGTACGGTCTCCATGGTCTCGTCCACCGACAGGGTTGTCTGCGAGAGCCACACCAGCTTGGACTCGTCGCGGACCTGCACGTCGTCGACCTGATCCGGACCTTCGACCACCTGAATGTGTTCGGGCGCTTCGCCTTCGGTGCCTTCCACCTCTTCGTGGCCGATGTGGCCGATCAGCAGAATGTCGTAGTCGTCGCGGGCGAACCGCTTGGCTTCCTGGTGCACCTTGGTGACCAGCGGGCAGGTCGCGTCGATGGTGCGCAGATTGCGGTCGGCGGCATCGGCGTGCACGGCCGGGGACACCCCGTGTGCGGAGAAGACCACCAGTTGCCCCTCGGGCACCTCGTCGGTCTCGTTGACGAAGATGACGCCCTGGTCGGTGAGGGTGTCGACGACATGACGGTTGTGCACAATCTCCTTGCGGACGTACACCGGGGCACCGTGCTTGGCGAGGGCGCGTTCGACGGTTTCCACCGCTCGATCGACGCCAGCGCAATAGCCCCGCGGTGACGCGAGCAGGACACGTTTGGTATCGGCCATAAGTCCCAGCGTACGGGTGTGGCACAGTAAAAGCATGAGACGTCCGCCGTACCCCGCCCTGGTGGCCACCGGAGTCTTGGTGACCACTCTCGACGAGACCAAGCGCCTGCCCACCCGGATCCTCACTTTTCCGATGACCGCGATCAGTCGCGGACTGCAGGCCGGCATGCGATTGCAGCAGAACATCGCCGAAATGGCGATCAAGGGCGACGAGTTCTTCGCTCCCTACTGCGACAAGGCCGAGGAGCAGCCCGCATGGGCTCGGTTCGACGAAGACGACGAGATGGTGATCTCCATCCCATCCGCGGTGAGCGAGTCGTCCGCGCCTGTCGCCGCCCCGTCCGCGCCTGTCGCCGCCCCGTCCGCGCCGGCCGACGAGCCCGCCCGGCAGGCTCCCGCCCGCAAGGCCCCGGCCCGCAAGCCCGCCGCGCAGAAGCCCAGGACGGTCCCGGCTACCGACGGCGTCGAGACCGAGGCACCGGCCGCGACCGGGCGTTTCGCGCTGTACAGCACGCCGCCGGCCGAGGTCGTCGCCGAAGCCGAGGCCCCCGCCCCGACCGCCGCCGGCGGTGATCAGCCCGAGGTGGTCGTCCTGCTCGACTACGACGTGTTGACCCTGGCACAGCTGCGGGCCAAGCTCCGCGGCCTGAGCGTCGACGACCTGCAGGAGCTCGCCGACTACGAGCGCGCGCACCGCGATCGCACGCCGTTCGCCACGATGATCGACAACCGCATCGCCAGCCACCAGAAGAAGTCCGGCGCCTGACTCGTGACCTGGACGGAACCCGCGTGAGTCCGGACGCGCCGCCGAACTCCGCGGACACGCCCTGGCCGGTGCGCACTCTGAGCCTGAAGCTCGCCGACTGGATCCATCGGCTCGGCCAGGTCTGGGTGGAAGGCCAGCTCACCCAGATCAATGCCCGCCCCGGCACGCGCACGGCCTTCCTGACCCTGCGCGACCCGGCCGCGGATCTGTCGCTGTCGGTCACCTGCGACCCGAACCTGTTGCGGCGCAGCGAAGTTCCCCTCACCGAGGGGTCGCGGGTGATCGTCTACGGCCGACCGAGCTTCTACACCGGCCGCGGCACGCTCTCCCTCCGGATCACCGACATCCGGCCGGTGGGCATCGGTCAGCTGCTGGCCCGCATCGAACGGATCAAGCAACTGCTGGCCGCGGAGGGGCTGTTCGACGCCCGCCGCAAGCAGGCCCTGCCGTTCCTCCCCCACACCGTCGGCCTGATCAGCGGTCGCGCCAGCGCCGCCCAGCGCGACGTGGTGGCCGTGGCCACCGCCCGCTGGAGCACGGTGCGCTTCCGCGTCTGCGAGGCGCCGGTGCAGGGCCCCACCGCGGTCCCGGCCATCGTCGACCAGCTGGCCCTGCTCGACGCCGACCCGCAGGTCGAAGTGATCATCATCGCTCGCGGCGGCGGCAGCGTGGAGGACCTGCTGCCCTTCTCCGACGAGACCCTGCTGCGCGCGGTCGGCGCCTGCCGCACCCCGGTGATCAGCGCCATCGGCCACGAACCGGACAATCCGCTCCTGGATCTGGTGGCTGACGTCCGCGCCGCCACCCCCACCGACGCCGCCAAGCGGGTGGTCCCGGACGTGGCCGCCGAACGGTCGGCGATCGAGTCGCTCCGCGACCGCAATGCGCACGCGCTGCGCAACTGGGTCGGCCGGGAGCTGCGCACCGTCGAGGGCCTGCGTGCCCGCCCGGTCCTGGCGCGCCCGCAGCGCCTGATCGACGAGCAGCGCGCCGTGATCGACCGCTTCCGCGCCGACGTGCGCCGCGCCGTCGGGCACCACCTCACCGTGGAGGAGCACCGGCACGCACAGCTGGCCGCTCGCCTGGCCACCCTCGGTCCGGCACAGACTCTGGCCCGCGGCTACGCCGTGGTCCAACGCCTCGACGACGCCGCGCCGCACGCGGTCAGCAGTACCGAACAGCTTCCACCCGGCGCGCGGGTGCGGATCCGCGTCGCCGACGGCGCCGTCGGCGCGCGGGTGGAGTCGGCAGAAACCCCGAACTCGGAAGGAACTTCGTCGTGACCGAATCGGCAGACGTCACCACCCTCGGCTACGAAGCCGCCCGCGACGAACTGGCGCAGGTGGTGTCGACGCTCGAGCACGGCGGCCTCGGGCTCGACGAGTCGCTGGCGCTGTGGGAGCGCGGCGAAAAGCTCGCCAAGCACTGCCTCGCGCAACTGCAGGGCGCCTCCGAGCGCATCGAGTCGGCCCTGCAGTCCGGCGAAGCCGAAAAAGACTGACGCCTGCGCTTACGGCTTGGGCAGCGGCTGCGCCTTCAGGACCGCTTCGGCCAAGGTGTTCAGCGGCGGGTTGTCGCCGCGGCCGAGCAGTCCGATCCGGACGTCGCCCAGGTCGGTGACCCAGACCATGCGATTCTCGGGAGCGTTCTCGTAGGTCACCCACGTGGTGCCGCCGGCCTCGACGGTGCCGGTGCCGAGCGCGCCTGTCCCACCGAGCGCCGGCACCAACTGGTCCTCGGTGGCCGCGGTCTGGGTGAGCTGCACGTAAGTGCCGTTGTCGGTGATCCAGCCGACGTTGCTGGTCAGCGAGGTGCCGACGGTCGAGGTGGACCCGGAGTTGGACTGCCACGCGGCCGGGACCGCGGGCTGACGGATCGGGAACGGCATGACGCGCGAGTCCGCGATGAACGCGGCGTCGCTGTTGAAGGTGGGCACCTTCTGCTCCGCGGCCTTGTCACCGAAACCCCAGGCGCAGCTGCCCGCGATACCGGCGATCACCAAACAGATCAGCAGCAGCGGGATCAGCGACCAGACCATGTCCCGGCTGTCCTGCAGGATGCGAGGTTTCTTTTCCGCCATGCCGACCAGTATCGCAGTCGGGTCGGAGCCCGGGCCAATCGCAGGTCATGACAGAATTAGAAGGATCTGACGCCACGACGCAAGGAGTCGACAGCATGTCGAAGCAAGCCCCGGACCGTAACCTCGCGATGGAACTGGTGCGTGTCACCGAAGCCGCCGCACTCGCTGCCGGCCGCTGGGTGGGCCGCGGCGACAAGAACAGCGGCGACGGCGCGGCCGTGGACGCCATGCGCGAACTCCTCTCGACCGTCTCGATGCGCGGCACCGTCGTGATCGGCGAGGGCGAGAAGGACGAAGCCCCCATGCTGTACAACGGCGAAGAGGTCGGCAACGGCGAGGGCCCCGAGGTGGACGTCGCCGTCGACCCGATCGACGGCACCACGCTGATGGCCGAGGGCCGCCCCAACTCGATCGCCGTGATCGCGGTCTCCGAGCGCGGCACCATGTACGACCCGTCCGCGGTGTTCTACATGAACAAGATCGCCGTCGGCCCCGACGCCAAGGGCGCCATCGACATCAACCAGCCGGTGGCCTGGAACATCAACTCGGTCGCCGCCGCCAAGGGCATCGACGTCGCCGACATGACCGTCGTCGTGCTCGACCGCGAGCGCCACCGCAAGCTGATCCGCGAGATCCGCGAAGCCGGCGCCAAGATCCGCCTGATCTCCGACGGCGACGTCGCCGGCGCGGTGGCCGCGGCCGACGACAACAACTCCGTCGACATGCTGATGGGCATCGGCGGCACCCCGGAGGGCATCATCTCCGCCGTCGCCATGAAGTGCATGGGCGGCGAGATCCAGGGCAAGCTGTGGCCGCAGGACGACGCCGAGCGGCAGAAGGCCATCGAGGCCGGCCACGACCTGGACATGGTGCTGACCAACGACATCCTGGTGAGCGGCGAGAATTCGTTCTTCTGCGCCACCGGCGTGACCAACGGCGACATGCTGCGCGGTGTCACCTACCGCCCCAACGGTGCCACCACCCGCTCGCTGGTGATGCGCAGCAAGTCCGGCACCATCCGCCGCATCGAGGCCGTGCACCAGACCACCAAGCTGCGCGAGTACGCCCGCCTCGAACTCTGAGACCGGACCGACCGAAAACCCCGGCCGCCCATCGGATTCCTCCGATGGGCGGCCGGGGCCGTTAGGTGGGGCGGTCTACGCCGCGACCACCTCGCTGTCGAGGAGTCGGCCGTCGAGCATGTGTACCAGCGCGTCGGCACCGGTCGCCGAGCCGACCTCCAGGGACTGCAGATCGTGGGTCACCAGCAGCGCGGCGAGGTCGCGTTCGCGGCTGAGCCGCACGATCAGTTCCACCACCGCACGACCCCGGGCCTGATCCAGAGCCGACGTCGGCTCGTCGATCAGCAGCACCTTGCGCGGCCCCATCAGTGCGCGGGCGATGTTCACGCGCTGCCGCATGCCGCCGGAGAGCTGATTGGGCAGCCGGTTCTCCTGCCCGGACAGGCCCACCGCGTCGAGCAGTTCCCGCGCCTGCTCCCGGTACTTGGCCGGTCGCTCGCCGCGCACATGCACGGTCAGCAGGATCTGCTCCAGCGCGGTCAGGTCCGGCAGCAGGTTGTCGTTCTGGAAGACGAAGCCGACGGCCTCGCGCCGGATCCGCGCGCGCTCGGGTTCGCTGAAGTCGCCCACCGCGGCACCGTCGATCTCGACGATGCCCGAGTCCGGGCGGATCAGCGTGCCGGCCACCGCCAGCACACTCGACTTGCCGCAGCCGGAGGGTCCGGTCAGGGCGATCACCTGGCCGGGCTTGACCGTCAGGCTCGCGCCGTCGACGGCGGTGACGCGGTCGTCGCCGTCCGGGTAGGTCAGGGTCACATCGGACAGTCGCAGGCTCATCGGATCTCCTCAGTTTCCTTCGTGTGGTTCGGGTTCGAGTTCGGGTTCATCGGTTGAGTGCGGTCAGCGGGTCGACGGAGACCAGCGGACGCAGGGCCAGCACCGCACCCACCAGGCCCAGCACCGCCATGACCACCACCGGCAGCAGGACTCCGCCCGCGGTGATGGCGATCGGCACCACGCCCTCGGCCGCCCAGGCCACACCGGCTCCGGCCGCCGCACCGACGGCGAGGCCGGTGAAGAGCACCACCGAGGCCTGGCCGAGTCCGTCGCGGACCAGGTAGCCCTTGCTGGCGCCCATGGCGCGCACCACGGACAGCGACGCCAGTCGATGGCCGGTCCACACCGCGAAGAAGGCGCCGACCACGACCGCCGAGATCACCAGCAGCAGCCCCTGAATCAGCAGCAGCGAGTTGTGCTCGGACGAGTAGCCGGGGATCAGGTTCAGGCGAGCGCTGCCGTGCGCGTCGGTGACTCCGTCGATCCCGCTGATTTCCTTGGTCAGGATCATCGCCGAGACGTCCTCGCGGTGCGCGGCTTCGCGCCACAGCTCCAGGGGCACTTCGGCGACCGGGGAATGCGCGAACTGCTGCGTGTCACCGATCGACGACACGCGCGAGGGCACTCCGCCGACGGTGATCGGCGAGCCGACCTGCACGCCCAGCGTCTTAGCCGTCTCGGTGTTCAGCCGAATGCCCGGCTGGGCGTTCTCGCGGCCGAACACCGCCACCGCGGAGTTCACGTCGCGGTAGCCGACGCTGGTCATGGTGATGCCGAGCGGCTTGGCGCCGGGGTCGGCGGACTCGACGGCGTTCACCGCGGTCACGTCGAGCCGGCTGTCACCGAGCCCGACCGCCGCGCCCGAACCGTCGACCTGCACCGCCAGGCCACTGCCCGGCAGGTCCTCGACGGCCGAGACCGACTGATCACGCAGGCCGCCGGTGAGCGCGGACAGCGCCACCACCATGAATGCCAGCAGCGCGATCACGCCGGCCATGAGGCCGAACTTTCCTGCCGAGCGCCGGATTTCTCTCCATCCGATGTACATCTGCACCTCCCAGATCCGTGCACTGAAGATTCCTTGCCTATGAGCCTGCCCCCGATCGCCGCCCGGCGAATCGCGCGGAAGGCCGGTTACGCCTCCATCGAAAGTTGGACGCGGACACCGGGTACGGGCCCGATACTGGTGACGTGCCCACCACCGACCGCCGCCAGCTCACCGTCGACCGGTACATCCAATGGGGCGGCCATCTCTTGTTCGCCGTCCTGATGAGTGTCGGCCTGGTGCGCGCCGTCGAGGACCCCGACGGCAGCAGTCTCGTGGCGATCCTCGCCGCCGCCGCCGTCGTCGGGTGGTACCTGTTCGGCGTCATCGCGATCACGGTGCGCCACAAGCAGATCGCCGTGCCGTGGACCCTGGTGCTGCTGGCCGGGTGGGCCGCGCTCATGGTGATCGATTCGGCGTTCGTCTGGTTGGCCTTCGTGCTGGCCATGCTCGGCTGGCACTTTCTGCCGCGCGGCCTCGCCATCCCGGCGGAACTGCTCATCGTCACGGTGGCGGTGGCGGCCTCCGTTTCGTCCGAGCCCAGCGGCGTGGGCGCGGTGATCGGACCGGTCATCGGCATCGCCACCGCGGTGGCGGTGACCGAGGCGGTGCGGCGCGTGATCCAGGCGGCCGCGGCCCGCGATGCGCTCTCACAGGAGTTGGCGCGCACCCAGATCCGACTCGCCCAGCAGGAACGCGAGGCACTGTTGGCCGCCGAGCGCGCACGCATGGGCGGCGAGATTCACGACGGCGTCGGCCAGGCATTGGCGGGGATCGTGATGCTGCTCCAGTCGGCCACCGACGCGTCCTCTCCCGCGGCACAGCAACGCGCGCAGTCGCTGACGGCGCTGGAGATGGCGACCGCGGCCCTGGCCCAGACCCGCGGCTTCCTCCGCAGCCTGGACACCTCGACGGTGGCCCCGGACGAGCTGATCGAGGGTCTGCACGCCGCGGTGCAGCAGGCCCGACGCCTCGGTCTGCCCACCGAACTGCACGTGCACGGCCCGGAGACCGCCCTCGGCCACGATGTCCGCGCCATCCTGCTGCGCACCGCGCAGGAGGGCCTGGCCAACGCCGCGCGGCACGCCGACGCCGACCGCGCGGTGGTGACGCTCACCGTGCTCGCCGACGAGGTGCACCTGGACATCGTCGACGACGGCCGCGGCTTCGATCCACACCGCACCCGCGGCAGCGGCACCGGATTCGGGCTCGACGCACTGATCACCCGCGTCGAGCGCGCGGGCGGTACCGCTACGGTCGAGTCCGAAGAGGGCGACGGCACGACGATCGGTGTGTGCCTGCCGCTGCCGCCGCTCACCGACACTCCGGAAGGACCGCGATGATCCGGATCATGCTGGTCGACGACCACCCGGTGGTCCGCGCCGGTCTCCGCGCCGTTCTCGAACCGGTCCGCGATCTGGAGATCGTCGCCGAGGCGGCCGACGCCGACGAGGCCATCCGCCGGGCCGCCACCGAACAGCTCGACGTGGTGCTGATGGACCTGCGCCTGCACGGCACCGTCGCCGGCGGCCGCGACGGCATCGTCGCCACCGCGGAGATCCGTGCGCTCGCGAATCCGCCGCGCGTTCTCATGCTCACCACCTACGCCTCCGACGCCGACATCCTGCGGGCGGTGGAGGCGGGCGCCACCGGCTATCTGCTCAAGGACACCGCCCCGGACACCCTGGTGGCCGGCATTCGCAGCGCCGCGGCCGGGGAGACGGTCCTCGGACCGGCTATCGCCGCACGCCTTCTCGATCGCATGGCGGCGCCGGATCAGGCGCTCACCGCGCGGGAACTGGAGATCGTCGAGCAGCTGGCGGTGGGCGGCGCGAACAAGGAGATCGCCAAGCGGCTGTTCATCTCGGAGGCTACGGTGAAATCACACCTGGTGCACATCTTCGGCAAGCTCGGCGTCAACAACCGAACCAAGGTGGTGGCCGTCGCCCGCGAGCGCGGCCTGATCTCCTGAGCGGAGGGCGCTATCGCCTCGGGTCGTCGCCGGCCGTGACGTACCAGGGTCGCGGTCCGTGCCAGTCGAACTTCAACGACGCCAGGCGCAGGCTGATCGCGATCACCGCGCACGCCAGCCCCATCCAGGCCTGATAGTCGGTGTAGCGCAGCAGCACGGCGACGACCGTCGCGCACGCCAGGGCCGGAATCGCATACAGGTGTTCGCCGGGACGCAACACGCTCGGCACGTGCCCGGACAGGATGTCGCGGATCACGCCGCCGCCGATCGCCGTCATCAGGCCGAGCAGCGCGGAGCCCGGGGCCGACAGCCCCCATTGGAAGGCCACCACCGTGCCGACCACCGCGAACATGCCCAGGCCCACCGCGTCGGTGATCTCCAACGGCCAGGTGGTCAGCCGCGCCGGGACGCGCCAGACGAAGACCAGCAGCCCGGTGAGCACCGCGGCGATCAGATACCGCATGTCGGTGAAGGCATTGGGCGGGGTGTTGCCGATGGTGATGTCCCGCAGAATGCCGCCGCCGAGCGCCGTGGCCACCGCGAGCAACAGGATGCCGACCACGTCGAGGTTTCGCCGCACGGCCATCAGCGCGCCAGAAGCGGCGAAGGCGATGGTGCCGATCAGTTCGCCGGAATGGTGCAACAGCATCACGGCATCGTTGAGACGGTTCACAGTTGCCCTACGTTACGCGTCGTTCCACCGCGCCGGCCGCACGACTTAGGATGCACTAAGACACTGGTCAGGGCGCCTACGCAGTACCATCGGGAGCTGTGAGTGAGTCAGCCAATGCCCCCGAATTCCTCTACTCGGACCTGCTGCCGGCCGATCAGGACGACACCCCGTATCGCCTGATCACCACCGAAGGCGTCTCGACCTTCACCGTCGACGGTCGCACCTTCCTGACGGTGGAGCCGGAGGCGATCCAGAAGCTGACCACCGAGGCGATGCACGACATCAGCCACTACCTGCGGCCGGCCCACCTGAAGCAGCTGCGCAAGATCATCGACGACCCGGAAGCCTCGGGCAACGACCGGTTCGTCGCCCTCGACCTGCTGAAGAACGTCAACATCTCCGCCGGCGGCGTGCTGCCGATGTGCCAGGACACCGGCACCGCGATCGTGATGGGCAAGAAGAGCGAAGGCGTCCTCACCGGTAGCGACGACGCCGAGACCATCTCGCGCGGCGTGTACGACGCGTACACCAAGCTGAATCTGCGCTACTCGCAGCTGGCACCGCTGACCACCTACGAGGAAAAGAACACCGGCACCAACCTGCCCGCGCAGATCGAGATCTACGCGACCGAGCAGGGACCCAAGGGTCCGGAGTACAAGTTCCTGTTCATGGCCAAGGGCGGCGGCAGCGCCAACAAGTCGTTCCTGTTCCAGGAGACCAAGGCCATCCTGAGCCCCAAGAAAATGCTCGCCTTCCTGGACGAGAAGATCCGCTCGCTCGGCACCGCGGCCTGCCCGCCGTACCACCTGGCCGTGGTCATCGGCGGCACCTCCGCCGAGTTCGCTCTCAAGACCGCCAAGTACGCCTCGGCGCACTACCTGGACAACCTGCCCACCGAGGGCTCGATGTCCGCGCACGGCTTCCGCGACACCGAGCTGGAAGAGGAGGTCTTCAAGCTCACCCAGTCCTTCGGGATCGGTGCGCAGTTCGGCGGCAAGTACTTCTGCCACGACGTCCGCGTGGTGCGTCTGCCGCGGCACGGCGCGTCGTGCCCGGTGGCCATCGCGGTCTCCTGTTCGGCCGACCGCCAGGCGCTGGGCAAGATCACCGCCGACGGTGTGTTCCTCGAGCAGCTCGAGACCGACCCGGCCCAGTACATGCCCGACGCCGGGGTGGCCGAGGACATCGACGGCGGCGCCGTGGTCGAGATCGACCTCAATCTGCCGATGGACGAGATCCTCGCCGAGCTCAGCAAGCACCCGGTCAAGACGCGGCTGTCGCTGACCGGCCCGCTGGTGGTGGCCCGCGACATCGCGCACGCGAAGATCGCCGAACGCCTCGACGCCGGTGAGCCGATGCCGGACTACCTGAAGAACCACCCGGTGTACTACGCGGGTCCGGCCAAGACGCCCGAGGGCATGGCCTCCGGTTCCTTCGGCCCCACCACTGCCGGCCGTATGGACAGCTACGTCGAGCAGTTCCAGGCGGCGGGCGGCTCCATGGTGATGCTCGCCAAGGGCAACCGGTCCAAGCAGGTCACGCAGGCCTGCGACAGCCACGGCGGCTTCTACCTCGGCTCCATCGGCGGACCGGCGGCCCGGCTGGCACTGGACTGCATCAAGAGCCAGGAAGTGATCGAGTACCCCGAGCTCGGCATGGAGGCGATCTGGAAGATCGAGGTGGAGAACTTCCCCGCGTTCATCGTCGTCGACGACAAGGGCAACGACTTCTTCACCGACCCGTCGGGCGCCGTGAACGTCCCGATCTCCGGCATCCGCGTTCGCTCCAAGGAGCGCTAGAACCGTCCGGAAAATGTGACCTCCGTCACTTGACATCGGGTGCTAAACTCTAAAAGCATTTGATCTAGGCCTCCCGGGAACCGCCTATTCAATGCCCGAGTTTAGACCCTCTGACCTGCGCTTTCGGGTCGTTGACGGGAGTCCGGACCCCTCCTTACCGTCGGGTCCATGAGCATCTCGGACACCTTCGGATCAGAGTTCCTCGACGCGAACTTCTTCGCTGCGGACCCCTTCGACGCGGAGATCTTCCGTACCGGATTCCTGCGTCCGGCGGGATTCGGGCCACACGTATCCGGGCCACAGGCATTCGGGCCGCAGGCAGGCGACGACGTCGAGCTGACGGCGGCCGCTCGCTTGCTGTCCGACGAACTCGGACTGGCGCTCGACGATGCCCCCGCGGCTCCCCCGGAGCGACGGGCGGCGCCGTCGGCGATCGTGCTCCGCCCCAGCGAAAGCACCGAGATCGCGGCACAGCTGCTGCGCCCCACACCGCAGATCGTGGTGGCCGCGGGTGCGCCCGGTTCCGGACGCTCGGCGATCGTCGGCGACGTGGCGGCCGCCCTGCGCGGGGCGGCCAATCCTCTCCACCTGCGGCGCACCTGCGACGATCCCGCGATCGACCCGAGCACCGACCTCGTCAGCGCGGTGGGCGACCTGATCGACGAGGGCCTGGCGGCCTCCGACGTGCTGGTGCTCGACGACTTCGACAAGGCGGCCGAGCCCGGACCCCACCAGGTCTCGTCGCCGCTGCTCACCCAGGTGATGTTCGCGCACCGTCATTCCCGGATCCAGTTCCTGCTGATCGTCGACGAGGCCGCCCTGCATCGCCTGAACGAGCTGAACCCCGAGTTCGCCGCGGTCGCTCGGGTGGTCACGCTCGGCGCGCTGCCGCGGACCGCGGTGCGCGCCATCGTCGAGGAGGTCGCCGCCGAGCGGGCCGAGCTCCCGGTGGATCCCGACGTGGTGTCGGCAGCACTGGGTCCGGCCGACCCCGGCACGCGCCGCCGGCACCCCGGCTTGGCGATCGATCGCATCGACGCCGCGATCGGCCGCGCCCGCGCCGGCCAGGCCGAGACGCTGCGCGCACCTCACCTCGCGCTGCCCGCCGCCGGCCTCACCTCGGCGGCGGATCTGTGGCTGGCCTTGAGCACGCAGGTACGCGGCCAACCGCGCGCCGTGGCCACCGTCGCCGCACACCTGGCCCCGGCGTTAGCCCACCTGAAGCCGCGTCCGGAGCGCCCGCACGGGGTGTTCCTGTTCACCGGCCCGTCCGGGGTCGGCAAGACCGAACTCGCCAAGCAGGTGGCGCGCACGGTCTACGGCGGCGAGGAGGCGCTGATCCGCCTGGACATGTCCGAGTACGGCAACCTCGACGACGCGCGCATGAAGCTGATCGGCGCGCACCGAACGTGGAGGAACAGCACCGCGGAGGGACTGCTGACCACCCGGGTGATCCACCGACCGCGCAGCGTGATTCTGCTCGACGAGTTCGAGAAGGCCCACCCCGACCTGTGGCCGCTGTTTCTGCAGGTCTTCGACGAGGGACGGCTCAGCGACGGGTGGGGCCAGACCGCCGCATTCGCCGACACCGTCCTCATCATGACCACCAACCTCGCCGCACCCGAGGAGAAGTTCCCGCCCGAGTTCCGCAACCGGCTCACCGCGACCGTCGACTTCACCGCCCTGGCGCTGGCGCACCTGCGCGAGATCGCCGAACTGGAGCTGTCCCGCACCGCGACCCGGCTGGCCGACCACGGCTGGCACATCACCTACGCCGATGACGTCGCCGCCCACCTCGCCGCGGTATCGGTGGACCCGGAATTCGGTGCCCGCCGACTGCAACGCGTCATGGACGTCGAGCTGTTTCGCCTGCTGAACACGGCGGACGTCCGGCGGGTCCGGGTGGTGGTCGACGGCGATCATCTCGCCGTGGTGCCGAACCCGCTCCGCTGACGCCGCCACCGGCCCCGTTGCCCCTCGCCCCGGCCCCACCGACGGGGGCCGGGGCCGGGGGGCGCCGGTCACCGCTGGTGGAAGCGGTCCAGGAAGGCGACCATGCCGGGCGACTGCCCGCGGTGACCACGGGGACGCACCGAAGCGTTCTCGCAGATCCGGGCGGTCTGGCCGGCCGGACGACGACGCCGCGGTCGCTGGTCGGGAGTGTTGACCGGCCCGAGTTCGGCCTCGAGCTGCTCGCGCTGCACTCCCGCGCTGCGCGCGGCCTGCACGATCCAATGCGTGCACTGCCCGCACGCGCAGCGGTGACCCCGCGCGCCTCGGTGCAAACGGCCCTCGAGCTGGGCGAGCGCGAATGCGATCCGGTTGTTGCTTGCCATCTGACGTCCTCCTGATTTCGGATACACCTCTCCCTGCGAGAGGTGTCTTCATCAGGGGTGTTCAGAAGGTCAACGCACGGTCGGCTCCATAAGGTCGGACAACAACGGACCGGCGACGTTACCTCATCTCACCCCTGAGCACCAGGCCCGCCCGACGGCAGCCGCACTATGAAATTTTCAAATAACACATCGCGTCGGGAACCGCTCCCGGCACTGGTTTCACGCGCCTCACGCGGCGCTGGCTGACAAGGTCAAGGTTCGTCGCGCATTCGACCGGATCGGTTCACGACGACGCTTCGGATGGTCGGGATCGGCTGGCGGAATGAACCACGGCTGCCGATCCCGACCGATGAACACTTCCCACCCACCGTGATGAACCACGGTGTGGTGCCGACGGCAGAGCAGGACACCGTTGTCCAGACTCGTCACTCCACCGTGCTCCCAATGCTCCACGTGGTGCCCGTCGCACCACGACGGCGGAACACCGCAACCGGGAAACGCGCAACCACGGTCCCGTAGGACCAGGGCCTTACGGATACTCGGCGGGAACAGCCGCTTCTCTCGACCGACGTTCAACGGCACACCGTGCTCGTCCAGCAGCGCCAACGCCACGGACGCCTCGCACATGATCAGCTCCGCCGTCCGCGCCGAGATCGGTCCACCGAACCCGAGCCACGGCACCGCCGTCTCGTCCTCGGCGACAGAGATCGAAATCGTCTGTCCCGCAACGGAATCCAGCACTTGCCCGTTGATGACGACCGCCGCCGGTACCGACAAGGTGACGTGCGGCAACACACCGCCGGACTCGGGACGCTCGGAATGCGACAGATACGTGCGAATCACCTGGGCCATCGCGTCGGCACGCCGCCGCTTGGCCGACCGCAGATCCGCAGATCCGTCCGGCTCGGGCACCGGCCGCGTCAACGGATCCAACGCCGCACTCAATTCCTCGGCGGCCACGATGTCGAAATCGATCGTCACCGCCACCCGCCCGTCGTCCGTGCGAGTCAGGGCCATCTCGTTCAGGTCGTCACGTTCGGCGACCGGAACCTCGCCTTCCGCCGGAACCTCCGGTGCCAACTTGATCGCCCACGCCCGGGCCTTCTCCCTCACCTGCGCCGGCGAAGTCTGCACCATCAGCGAATGCACCACCCGAGCACGATCGGCGTCGGACAGCTCCACCCGACCGGCCACGTGCCCGAGACCGCTCACCACGGCATCATCGTGTTCCGCCGACACCGCACCATCGCGCAATCCGCGAATGGCTGGAACAAGGTTCTCGTCGGCGATCGCCTGACAGAGCCGCCCGGCACGATAGGCCACCGCCGGAGCCGCCCCGAGCTCGGCGAGAATCGCCGCACCCGACCGCACGTGCTTCCGTGCCGGCAGGCCCACGCGTTCGATCGCCGCGCACGTCGCGGCCACGGAGTAGTCGGCCACATTGCGCAACCGCAGAACCGCCGCGGCTACCGCCAGAAGTTCCCGGTCGTCGTCCACCGCCCGCGCCCGAGCCAAGAACTGCCCCAGATTCGCCGGCGAATCGATGTCGGTACCGACGGGGATAGTGAGGTCATCGCTCATCAAGTCGGCGAAGGCGGTGAGAGTTACTGCGTCCATGACGCCCACTCCTGAAGGTCATGAGAAGCCAATAGCGAAGGAACCGGTCGAGCCGGCGACGATCGGTCGCCCAGCCACTCGTGTTCCGAGAGTTCTGTTCCGAGAGTTCTGTTCCGAGAGTTCTGTTCCGCGAGTTCTGTTCCGCGAGTTCGGGGCTGCCGACCCCTCCCTCTGCTTCTATGTTACGCCTCACATATCCCGAGAACAATAGTGCTAACACAATTGTTCGCTGTTACGCGTCGGGACACCTCAAAAGCTCGCCCCCCAGCCCGGCACATCTCCGTTCTCCTCCTTGCCGGTTCGACGACGGCAACTCAGCGACCTACGGCGTCATATCGCCGTCGTGGAGCGTCACAATGCCGTCGTTGTACTCGGTGCCGGTCGGCGCCGCCGCCTCCGGATCCCGACACCTTGTCCAGAGCCGGACCGACTTGCCCCGTCACCTGCAGAGTCATGACGATCCGGAGACTGGGGCCGATCGCCTCGCCGCCCCGAGTTCGCAGAAATCGGTAGTGTTAGGTGAACCTAATTTCTCCGACGAAGGGGCGACCATGACCGACTACCGCATCGAGCACGACACCATGGGCGAGGTCAAGGTGCCCGTCGACGCTCTCTGGCGCGCGCAGACGCAGCGGGCCGTGGAGAACTTCCCGATTTCGTTCCGCCCCCTCGAACGCACCCAGGTCCGCGCCATGGGTCTCCTCAAGGCCGCCTGCGCCCGGGTCAACGCCGACCTCGGCCTCCTCGACGAAACCAAGGCCGCCGCCATCGTCGACGCCGCGCTGGCGATCGCGCGCGGCGAGCACGACGACCAGTTCCCGATCGATGTGTTCCAGACCGGATCGGGCACCAGTTCCAACATGAACGCCAACGAGGTCATCGCGTCGCTCGCCGCGGCCGCCGGTGTCGACGTGCACCCCAATGACGACGTGAACATGTCGCAGAGCTCCAACGACACCTTCCCCACCGCGACCCATGTGGCCGCGACCGAGGCCGTGGTGAACCAGCTGATCCCGGCGCTGGAGCACCTGCGCGAAGCCCTCGCCGAGAAGTCGGTGCAGTGGCGCGAGGTGGTCAAGAGCGGCCGCACCCACCTGATGGATGCCGTGCCGGTGACCCTGGGGCAGGAGTTCGGCGGTTACGCCCGCCAGATCCATGCCGGCGTCGAGCGGGTCAGCGCGACCCTCCCCCGCGTCGGCGAACTCCCGATCGGCGGCACCGCCGTCGGCACCGGCCTCAACGCCCCGGCCGGTTTCGGCACCAAGGTGGTCGCTGAGCTGCGTCGACTCACCGAGGTGAACGAACTGGCGCTTGCCACCGACAGCTTCGAGGCACAGGCCGCGCGCGACGGCCTCGTCGAACTGTCCGGCCAGCTCAAGACCGTCGCCGTCTCGCTCACCAAGATCGCCAACGACATCCGATGGATGGGTTCGGGGCCGCTCACCGGCCTCGGCGAGATCCACCTGCCCGATCTGCAGCCCGGCAGCTCGATCATGCCCGGCAAGGTCAATCCCGTGCTGCCCGAAGCCGTCACGCAGGTCGCCGCGCAGGTGATCGGCAACGACGCCGCGGTGACTTGGGGCGGCGGCAACGGCGCCTTCGAGCTGAACGTCTACATCCCGATGATGGCGCGCAACGTGCTCGAGTCGATCAGCCTGCTGGCCAACGTCTCCCGACTGTTCGCCGACCGCTGTATCCGGGGCCTGGAAGCGAATGAGGAACGCCTGCGCACGCTGGCCGAGTCGAGCCCGTCGATCGTCACCCCGCTCAACAGCGCCATCGGCTACGAGGAGGCGGCGGCAGTCGCCAAGCAGGCCTTGGCCGACGGCGCGACCATCCGCCAGACCGTGATCGACCGCGGGCTGCTCGGCGAGGACCTGAGCGAGGCCGAACTCGATCGCAGACTCGATGTGCTGGCCATGACCAACCTCGACCGCGAGCGGTAGACCGAATTCCACAGCTCTCGTGGCCGGGTGCTGGCGCGCGCGTCCCCGCCCTGCTGAGCTGGGAACGTGCGGAGGGAGCCTACGCACCATGACAGCTATGACCACACAGATTCTGGGTCTGCCGCGGGGACGCGCTCTGACCCGCTCGGATCTGGCAGGACTGCCCGACGACGGTCACCGGTATGAGCTCATCGACGGGACCCCGGTGGTGAGCCCGGCACCTGAGCTTGCACACCAGCGAGCCGTGACCCGACTCTCGGCACTGCTCGGCAGACGGGTGCCCGAGCATCTCGAAGTTCTGGTGGCACCGTTCGACGTCGTCCTCGCCGAAGACACGGTGCTCCAAACCGACGTCCTCGTCGCGCCCATCGATCAGTTCACCGACCACAGTCTTCCCGGCGCGCCTCTGCTGGCCGTAGAGGTACTCTCGCCGTCGACTCGCGGTATCGATCTGCCGCTGAAAAAGGATCGTCTCGCTCGGGCCGGCTGTCCGCACTACTGGATCGTCGACCCCGACGAACCGTCGATCACCGCCTGGTCCCTGGTCGGGGAAGACTACGTGGCAGTCGCCCAGGCCGTCGGCGACGACGAGTTCACCGTGGCTGCGCCGTTCCCCGTCCGTCTCACGCCGAGCGGGCTCACCGCGTAAACCCTGATCACCTCCGTGGTTCGGCGGTGATCAGTCCTTCGACGGCATCAGGTAGGCCGACAGCGCGATGAGGATCACCGAGAGTGCCAGCGACAGGTCGTAGCCCCACTCCATCTGCAGGGACATCCCCTCCGGGAGGTCGCCCGCGTCGAGCCAGATCCCGCGGCCGAGCCAGGTGAACAGCAGCAGGGCCAGCGCGGCGAAACCTCCGAGCGAGGCCGCCGACGCCGCGGCGTGCGCCGTGGGCCGCAGCCACACGATGATCGCGATCGCCGTCAACAGCACCGCGAAGCCCACCGCCCACAGCGGACTGCCCTCGATGGAGTAGAACCGGTCGGTCTCCCACTGTCCGCTCAACGTCGTGGTGGCCAGGGTCTCGTCGTTCTCCGCCACGCGAACCCACGGCGCCGTGAAGGCCAGGATCCCGATCACGGCCAGGATCACCGTGGCACCCAGCCGCGGCACCAGCCCGCGGTCGAGGGAACCGGCGGCGGCTGCCTGCGGGGTCGTGTTCGGCGGGGTCATGTGGGTACGTCCTCCCTGCGGGCCAGCCGCACTCGGGGCCGATCGTCGGGTCCGACCGCTCCGGGCGGAATTCTATCCCTCGGCCGTCAGCGGACCACTTCGCGGTGGGAGCCGTCGACGCGGCGGGTCCAGCCCCGCGCGTCCAGGTACTCCAGCAACGGGATCGCCACCCGCCGCGAGGTCCCCAGCGCCTGCCGCGCCTGGGACGTGGTGAACGGCTGCGGCAGGCGGGCGAGCTCGCGCATCGCCAAGGCGGGCGACTTCGGCGCCACCACCAATCCGTCGGCCAGGCGCACCAGCCGGCCGGCGCGCTCACCGGCCGCCAACTCCCGGGCACCCAGACGCAGGTCCGCCAGATCGTCGGCTTCCGGCGCGGCGAAGGGCGTGGCGGCGAGCCGTCGCTCCAGTTCCGCGATTCCCGCTTCCGCCGGCCCCAGGTCGTGCCGTAGTTCCGGCAGGAACAGCCACCCGCCGTCGGACTGCACACCGGCGCCGGAGACCACGGCCGACAGCAGGCCGGCATCCGGCAGGGCGATCGCGTCGCGGGCGGCACCGAACGACAGCCCCGGAGCCAACGGGTCCCGCTCGTGCGCGGCGAGCACCGCGCCGCGCAGGCGCACCTGCCAGTCGTGCAGCTGCTGCATCGCCACCCACCAGTGGCCCACGGCGCTCACCCCGGGCGGCGGCGCGTCCACCGGCAGCCCGGCGGCGACCAACTGCTCGACGAGGACCGCACCGCGCCGGGTCACCTCGTCCAGCACCCGGCCGTCCACGTCCCGCGCGGCCAACGCGTCGGCTCGGCGCGCGGCATCGCCGCGACGGTGCAGCGGCGGCGGATCGACGTCGAGCACGGTGGCGCCGCCGACGATGCGGCCGGCGCCCGGGTCCCGGAGCACCAGCGCGTCGTCGTGCTGCAGCGGCACTTCCCAGGCCAGCGTCAGGCGGAGGTGGTCGGCGTCGAGCGGCCGCGCGCGGGCCGGGATCGCCGCGGTGCCCACATGCACGGTGAGCCACTCGGGCACGTCGTCCGCGGAGCTGTGCACGTCGATCACCGAGGTCTGCGGCCACGCGCCGGGTGTCAGCAGGGTGTCGCCGCGGTGCACCTCGTCGGCCCCGAGGCCGCGCAGATTCACCGCGACCCGACTGACCGGCAGAGCGCGTTGCTCGTCGCGGCCGTGGCTCTGCAGTCCGCGCACCACGGTGCTCCGGCGGCCGTGTCGCCCGGCCACCTCCAGCGGCTGATCCAGCCTCAGCGAGCCCGCCGCCAGGGTCCCGGTGACCACGGTCCCGGCACCGGCGATGGGGAAGGACCGGTCCACCCAGAGCCGCACTCGGCCGTCGGTGACCGGTGCGGGCAGGTCGCCGAGCACCTCGTCCAGTGCGGCGCGCAAACGGTCCAGCCCGTCGCCGGTCACCGCGGATACGGCCACGGCGGGGGCCTGCGCCAGACCGGTGTCGGCGAGTTCGGTGCGCGCCTGCTCGATCACCTCCGCGACGCGGTCGGGCGTGGCCCGGTCGGTGCGGGTCACCACGATGAGCCCCGCCGAGATGCCCAACGCGGACAACGCATCCCGGTGATCGGATGATTGCGCCATCCACCCTTCGTCGGCGGCGACGACGAACAGCACCACCGGTGCCGGGCCGAGCCCGGCGAGCATGTTGCCGAGGAAGCGTTCGTGGCCCGGTACGTCGACGAAGCCGACCTGCCGTCCCGAGGGGAGCGTGGTCCACACGAAACCGAGGTCGATGGTGAGTCCGCGTTCCCGCTCGGCGGCCCAGCGGTCCGGTTCCATCCCGGTCAACGCCTTGGCCAGCGTGGACTTGCCGTGGTCTACGTGCCCGGCGGTGGCAACGACGAACATGCTCAGATCTCGCGCAGCGCAGCGCGAACGGCGGCGGTCAGCACCTCGTCGGCGCTCTCCGGCACACACCGGAGGTCCAGCAGTGCCGCCCCTTCGTGCAGTCGGGGCACCACCGACGGCGTCCCCAGCCGCAGCGGTCGTGCGACCGCTTCCGGCAGGCGAACGGCGAAGCCGTGCAACGGAACTCCGGGCGCACCCCCGCCGCCGACCCGACCGTCGTGCTCGATCACCTCGCCGCCCACCGCCGCGGCCAGCACCTCGGCCCGCTCACGCAGCCGTGCGGGATCGGCGTGCAGATACTCCACCACCGGTGCGGCGGGCCCGGACAGGGTGGCCTCCAAGGCGGCCAACGCCAGCTTGTCCATGCGCACCGCGCGGGCCAGTGGATGCCGTCCGAGCCGGGACACCAGGTCGGCGCGCCCCAGCAGCAGACCGGCTTGCGGCCCACCCAGGAGTTTGTCGCCGCTCGCGGTCACCAGGTCGGCGCCGGCGGCGAGCGTGGTGGCCGCGTCGGGCTCGTCGGGCAGCAGCGGGTCCGGGCTCAGCAGGCCGCTGCCCAGGTCCACCACCAGCGGAACACCGCGTTCGGCGGCCACCACCGACAGGTCGCGGACGTCGACCCCGGAGGTGAAGCCCTCGACCCGGAAGTTGCTGGGGTGCACCTTCAGCAGGCATCCGGTGTCCGGGCCGATCGCGTCGGCGTAATCGGCCAGGTGGGTGCGGTTAGTGGTGCCCACCTCACGCAGACGCGCGCCGGTGGATGCGATCAGGTCGGGCAGCCGAAAACCCGCACCGATCTCGATCAGTTCCCCGCGCGAGATGATCACCTCGCGCCCCGCGGCCAGCGCCGTGGTCGCCAACACCAGTGCGGCCGCGCCGTTGTTCACCGCTAGGGCGTCCTCGGCGGCCGGGCACGCGGCCAGCAACGCCGCCCGCGCACCGACGCCGCGCTTGCTCCGCACGCCGGCGGCGAGGTCCATCTCCACGTCGACGTAACCGGCGGCCCGCTGCAGCGCCGCCACCGCCGCGTCGCTCAGGGGCGCACGGCCGAGGTTGGTGTGCACCACCACGCCGGTCGCGTTGAGCACGGGTGTCTGCGCCGAGGCCGGTCGCGCCGCCAACTCGGCGGCCACCTCCTCGGCCACCCGATCCGGCGCCAGTGCACCCGCGCGGGCGCGGGCCTGCACTGCCCGGATCACACCGACGATCACGTGTTCGGCCAGGCGCATTCGCGCCTCGGCGACCACCTCAAGCGCGAGAAGAACGTCGGTACGCGGAATCGCGCGACGCGAATCCGGCTGTGACGCAACGTGATCCACTCGTCGTTCCTCCCGGAGAAAGTTGGCGGAGACGGACGGGAATCGAACCCGCCAGACCGAGATACTCGACCTCACCGGTTTTGAAGACCGGGGGACCCACCAGGAATCCATACGCCTCCGCAGACCAAGATAGCGCCTATCATCGGCACCGTGACACTTCCCAAGCGCCTGACCGATTACGCACACGGTGGCGGTTGCGCCTGCAAAATTCCCGCGGGTGAGCTGGAGGACGCCGTGCGCGGCCTGATCGGCCCCACCTCCGACGACGTGCTGGTGGGTCTGGACCACGGCGACGACGCGGCCGCGGTGCGCATCGCCGACGGACTCGCGGTGCTGTCCACCGCCGATTTCTTCACCCCGGTGGTCGACGACGCCTACGCCTGGGGCGCCATCGCGGCGGCCAACGCGCTCTCGGACATCTACGCCATGGGCGGCCGCCCGGTGGTGGCGATCAACCTGGTGGGCTGGCCGCGCGGCGTGCTGCCGATGGAATTGATGACCGAGGTGCTGCGCGGCGGCCTGGACATCGGCGCGCAGGCCGACTGCCCGGTGCTCGGCGGCCACACGATCGACGACCCCGAACCCAAGTACGGAATGGCGGTGACCGGTATCGCCGATCCGGATCGCTTGCTGCGCAACGACGCCGCCGAGGCCGGGCTGCCGCTGACGCTGACCAAGCCGCTCGGCGTGGGTCTGCTCAACAATCGGCACAAGCGCACCGGCGAACGCTTCGACAATGCGATCGCGTCCATGACCGCGCTCAACCGCGATGCCGCGCGCGGCGCACTCGACGCCGGTGCCCGCGCCGCCACCGATGTGACCGGCTTCGGCCTGCTCGGCCACCTCTACAAGATGTGCCGGGCCTCCGGCGTCGGCGCGGTGATCGACTCGGCCGCGGTCCCGGTGCTCGACGGCGCCCGCGAGGCGCTGCGCGACGGCTTCGTCTCCGGCGGCACCACCCGCAACCTCGACTGGGTGCGTCCGCATCTGCGCACGCGCCCGGGAATCGGCGAGGACGAGCTGTTGATGCTGGCCGATGCGCAGACCTCCGGGGGTCTGCTGGTGGTCGGCGAGATACCGGGCCATCCGGTGATCGGGCACACCGTCGCCGAACCCGGCCTCACGATCGGATGATCAGGCGCCGGTGATCGAGTCGCCGGTGAGACCCGCGGCCCGACGCGCCGCGAGGCGACGCTTCTGCGGTTCGATCGTGTAGCGAGGATCGGCGGCCGAATCCAGCCCGGCCTGGAACACCCCGAAACGGGTGCATGCCGAGGCGGCCATCAGCGCCGCGCCCGACAGCGCCGCCAACGCGCGACGCCCCCGCCCTGCTCGGCCTCCCGCCACCAGGGCACCCACGCCACCGGCGATCGCGAGGCGCTCGGACCAGCGCATCAGTGTGCCCGGGGTGCCGGTGTGGAGTGGCTCTGCGGACACCGAGTCCATGCCGCGGTCCATGGCGCGCACGGCCAGCACCTCACCGACGACGCCGAGCACCGCGAGGTTGCGCGCGGGGGCGGCCTGCTCGGCGGGGGTGCTGATCAACGCCAGTCCGCCGGCCGCGAGACTGGCCGAGCTGACGAAGACGAACGGCAGATCCCGGTGCGCGGCATTCCAGGTGGGCATCGCGGTGTCGCTGAGCAGGACCGCGGTGTAGGCCGCCAACGGCGCCCCCAGCAGACCCGCGCCGAGCCCGGCCGGCGCCTCGACGGCGCGCAGCACCGGCCGCAACGGCCCCAACGGAAGACGATCGTCGAGCAACCGGTCCACCTCGTTGACCGCGGCCAGCCCGATGGTGCCGCTGTAGCTCACCAGGATCCACGAGCCGACGCTCATCGGGGAGGTCACCTTGAAGGTGCGCAGCATGTGCAGGAACCGTTCGGGACGACCGAGATCGGCCAGCAGCGCCACCGCTCCCAGCCCCGCCGAGCCCAGACCTGCCAGCCGCGCGTTGCGCCGCAACGTCTTTCGGCCGCTGAGCTGGGCGCCGACCGCCAGCAAGCCGGACCCGCCTGCCACGCCGCCGAGGAACAGGTACGCGCCGACCGGCCATTCCCACGGCGGTGCCTTGACCACCGGGTGCCCGTAGTAGCCGCGCGCATCCAGCTGTTCCACCTCGGCCTGGGGAACCATCAGGTCGTCCCCGCCACGGCGCCTGCCGGCCCCCTTGCGTCCCTTGCCTTTCCGCGGCGGACGCTGCGGCCGGAACTGGTCGTATTCGGAACTGGTCACCGTCGACGATCCTTCCACGCGCCCACGAAGGACACCGCTACCGCGGCCGCCATCGTGGCCACCGCCAGACCCGCGCGCTTGTACATCTCCGGCAGATCCGCCGTCGGGACCCGCGGGTCCGGCGGCAGCCCGTACACCTCGGGTTCGTCGAGCAGCAGGAACACCGAACCGGTGCCGCCGACGCCGTCGTTCGGGTTCGCGCCGTACAGCCGCGCTTCGGTCAGCCCTTCCGCGTGCAGTTGTGCCACGCGCTCATGGGCCTTGGCCACCATGTCGTCCCGTTCGCCGAACGAGATCGACGTGGTGGGGCACGTCTGGGCGCAGGCCGGCGTCTGGTCGGCGCGCAGCCGGTCGTAGCAGAGCGTGCACTTCTGGGCGATGCCCTTGTTCGGGACCTCCGGCTGCTCACCCTTGCGGTCGCCGGGGCCCGTCGTCGGCGCCACCGTACCGTCGCTGCGTCGTTCCACCACGCCGAACGGACAGCCGGCCACGCACGTCCCGCAGCCGTTGCAGACATCGGCCTGCACCACCACGGTGCCGAACTCGGTCCGCATCATCGCGCCGGTCGGGCACACGTCCAGGCAGCCCGCGTGCGTGCAGTGCTTGCACACGTCCGACGACATCAGCCAGCGGAACTCCGGGGTGTCCGGCGGGGTGGTGTCTACCGGGGCCGGTTCCTGTTCCGCTTGCCGGTCTGCGCCGCGAATCGACGGCATACCCAGCCCGACGAGAGCGGCACCGGAGGCGCGAGCCTGCTCGATGCGTTCCTGGTCCTGCTCGATGAAAGCCACGTGCCGCCACGTGCTGGCCCCGAGGGACACCGAGTTGTCGTAGGACATGCCGGTGAACTCGAGGTCACCATCGCGCGGGTTGTGGTTCCACTCCTTGCACGCCACCTCGCAGGCCTTGCAGCCGATGCAGATCGACGTGTCGGTGAAGAACCCGCGACGCGGCTCATGGATCGGCCAGTGCGCGTCGGCACTCGGATCGCTGGGTCCGCTGAGCTGCCCCATCACTTGCCCTCTCGCGGCGTGAGCCGGACGTTGTCGGTGTCGGTGGTGATCCCGGCCCGCTGCTGATACTCGCGAACCAGGTCGGCGGTGGCCGCTCCGGTGGGACGGCGCCCGGCGATCACCGCGCACGAGCCCACCTTGGACTCCTGGATCAACGCGTTCGGGTCCATCGTGACACCGATCAGGTCGTTGACGGCGTCGCCGGTGACGATCGCGTCCGAGCCGACACCCCAGTGGTACGGCAGACCCACCTGGTGGACGGTGCGGTCGTTGATCTGCAGCGGCTTGAGCCGATCGGTCACCAGCACCCGCGCCTCGATGGCGGCGCGCGGGGAGATGATCGTCGCCCAGCCCTCGTGCTCGAGTCCGCATTCGGCGGCCAGTTCCGGCGACACCTCGCAGAACATCTCCGGCTGCAGCTCCGCCAGGTACGGCGACCAACGGCTCATGCCACCGGCCGTGTGGTGTTCGGTGAGCCGGTACGTGGTGAACACGTACGGGTACACCTCCACCCCGGGTTCACCGGCGCTGGGCGCGTCGAGATTGTCGGTGCGCGGCAGCATCAGGCGCGCGGGCGACTGCTGCTGCGGGTAGAGCGCGTTGGCCACCGGCGATTCCTGCGCCTCGTAGTGCGTGGGCAACGGACCGTCGACCAGCCCGTGTGGCGCGAACAGCCAGCCCTTGCCGTCGGACTGCATGATGAACGCGTCGTTGCCGCCGATCGCGTCCGCCCCGCGGGCACCCGGCTCGGGCACGGTGCCCGGCGCCCGGTCCATCGGGAAGTCGGGCACGTCGTCACCGGTCCACCGCTGCGCCTGCTCGTCCCACCAGACGTACTTCTTGCGCTCGCTCCACGGACGGCCCTGCGGGTCGGCCGAGGCGCGGTTGTAGAGGATGCGTCGATCGGCCGGCCACACCCAACCCCAGTCGGATTGGGTCACGCCGCCACCGCCCTGCGGCTCCCGCCGCGCCGACTTGTTGACCCCACCGGCATAGATGCCCGCGTAGATCCAACAGCCGGAGATGGTGGAACCGTCGGCCTTGAGCTCGGTGTACGTATCGACGATCTTGCCCTCGTCGGCCCCGGAGAGGTGGCGGCCGTTGATCTCGGCGAGCACCGCTTCGCTGTTGACGTCGCCGTGCTCGTCGACCGGATAGTCCCACGTCAGATCGAGCAGCGGGCGGTCGCGCGGATCGTCGGAGTCGGCCAGTCGCTCGCGAATCCGCTGTCCGAGTCGGTAGTAGAAGTCCAGCTCGCTCTGCGCCTCACCGGGCGGGCGGACCGCCTGGTGACGCCACTGCACCATCCGCTGGGTCTGGGTGAACGAGCCCGCCTTCTCCACGTGCGTGGCCGCCGGCAGGAAGAACACCTCGGTGGCGATCTCCTTGGTCTTGAATTCGCCGGAGGCGATCTCCGGGCCTTCCTTCCACCAGGTCGCGCTCTCGATCATGTTCAGATCGCGCACCACCAGCCACTTCAGCTTGGACATCGCCCGGCGCTGCTGGCCGGAGTTGGCCGAGCCGACCGCCGGATTCTGGCCGACGATGAAGTAACCGTCCACGTTGCCCTCGAGCATGTGCACCGTGGTCTGGTAGGTCCCGAGCGGACCGTCCAGATGCGGCAGATACCCGTACGCCCAGTCGTTCTCGGCGGTGGCGGTATCGCCCCACCACGCCTTGAGCAGGCTCACCATGTACGCGTCGGCATACTCCCAGTAGCCCTTGCCGGACGCAGGCTTCACATCCGCCAGGTAGTCCTGCAGCGTGGCGTGCTTGTCCGCCGACGGCATCGGCAGGTAGCCGGGCAGCAGGTTGAACAGCGTCGGAATGTCCGTCGACCCCTGGATGCTCGCGTGGCCGCGCAGCGCCATGATGCCGCTGCCGGGACGTCCGACGTTGCCGAGCAGCAACTGCAGGATCGTCGCGGTCCGGATCACCTGGGCGCCCATGCTGTGCTGGGTCCACCCGGTGGCGTACGCGAAGCACCCGGTCCGTTCGCGGCCGGAGTTCTGCGTCAGCGAGTCGGCCAGGTACGCGAAGTCCTCCTCGCTGACACCGCACATCTGCGCCACCATCTCGGGCGTGTAGCGCGCGTAGTGACGTTTGAGGATCGCCAGGACCGACCGCGGATGCGTCATCGTCTCGTCGCGCTCCCCCGTCATCGCCCAACTGGCGGCGTCGTAGGTGCCCGTCGCTTCGTCGAATCCGGAGAACAGCCCGTCCAGGTCCTCAGTGTCGGCGTAGTCCTCGCTCACCAGCTCCGGGGCGTTGGTGTACGCCGCCACGAACTCGTGGAAGTACTTGTCGCCGCTGAGCACATGGTTGATCAGGCCGCCGAGCAGCACGATGTCCGAGCCGGCCCGCAGCGAGATGTGCTTGTCCACCACCGCCGAGGTCCGCGTGAAGCGCGGATCGACGTGGATCACGCGCGCACCGCGCGCCTTGGCCTCGCTCACCCACTGGAAACCGACGGGGTGTGCTTCGGCCATGTTGCCGCCCATGAGCACAATGCAGTCCGCATTGGCCATGTCCTGGAGGAACTGTGTGGCTCCGCCGCGGCCGAACGAGGCTCCCAGACCGGGAACCGTGGCGGAGTGTCAAATACGCGCCTGGTTCTCCACCTGGATGGCACCGGCCGCGGTGAAGAGCTTCTTGATCAGATAGTTCTCTTCGTTGTCCAACGTCGCGCCGCCGAGCGAGGCCACGCCGAGCGTGCGGCGCAACGGGCGGCCGTGGGCGTCGGTGTCCTGCCAGTGATCGCGGCGAGCTTCCAAGAAACGGTCGGCGATCATGTCGATCGCGGTGTCCCGATCGAGGTCCTGCCAGTCCGTCGCGTAGGGCGCGCGGTAGCGAACCTTGGTCTGCCGCAACGGATTGTTGATCAGTTGCTCGCTCGAGGCGCCCTTCGGGCAGAGTCGGCCGCGGGAGATCGGTGAATCCAGATCACCTTCGATACCGATGACACGCTCGTCCTTGACGAAGACCTTCTGGCCGCAGCCCACCGCGCAGAACGGACACACGCTCTGCACCGAGCGGTCGGCGGTGGTGGTGCGGGCGACCAGATCCTTGGTCTTGGCCGACTCCACCGCGGGACCGCGGCCGAGCCGGTCGCCGGTGCGGATCTGCCGCAGCACCGGCCAGTTCAATGGATTGATCCCAGGTCTCCCCATGCCGTCCAGCCTAGCGCGCTTTGCGAGTAGCGTCGGCCCCATGACGATCGCTGACTTTCCCGCCGACTGGTCCAACGCTCTGGTTCTCGTCGCCCACCCGGACGACCCCGAATACGGGATGGCCGCTGCCGTCGCCAAGTGGACCGCCGAGGGCAAGAAGGTGACCTACGCGCTGGCCACCAGCGGCGAGGTGGGCATCGAGGGCATGGCCGCCGCGGAGGCCGGTCCGCTGCGCGAGGACGAGCAGCGCCGCTCCGCCGCGGTCGTCGGCGTCGACGACGTCGAGTTCTGGGACTTCCCGGACAGCGAGGTGTTCAACACCCCCGAGTTGCGCGCCAAGATCACCGAGGTGATCGCGCGCGTGAACCCGGACATGATCCTCACCCTGTACGGCGGTGCCGCCTTCGCCCCCGACCGTCCCAACCAGCGCGACCACATCGAGTTCGCCGCCGCCGTCGTCCAGGCCTTCGACGACCTCGCCGACCCGCCGGCCTGGCTGTTCTCCAACGGCCCCGAGATCACCCACGCCGTCGACGTCGACGGCTACACCGAGAAGGCGGTCGCCTCGCTCGCCGAGCACAAGGTCTACCTGGAGGTCCTCGACCCGGAGACCCCGGTGATCGATCAGGCCCGCGCCCAGGTGGAGTGGAGCACGGCGCCCAAGGAGGGCTTCCCCGCCGAGCACACCTCCGGTTTCATTCTGTTGCGCCCGACTGCCGGCTGAGCCGGGACTTCCCCGCCGGCCACACCCCCGGGCCGAGATGCGCACCGGGGCCGCGCGCAGTCGAGCTGCACACGGCCCCGGGCGGGGAGATCGGCGACTATCGAGACGAGCCGGTCACCGACTCAAGCAGTTGCGGGATCAGACTGGTGAACTGACCGAGGATGGAGGTCAGTGCATCGTCGCCCAGCGGGGCGCCCTGCGGATCGAGGAGCGACGGCGCGTCCTTGACGTCGGCCGGGCTGTCCGCGTTCACACCGATACTGATCTTCGGGTTCTTGGCCGGATCCAGCCACTTGAGGATCTCGATCATCTGCTCGCGACCGATGGCGACGCAGCCCCAGGTGGGTTCGTTGCCGACGTGCAGGAAGATCGCCGAGGCGTTGCCGGGCGTATTGGTGGGGTTGTGCTTGACCTCCACCGCGTAGTCGTAGGCCGAACCCATGTCGTACAGGTTCTCGCTGCCGCCACCCGGATTGTCCGGCCGACGCACCATCTGGTTGTAGGTCGGAGACTGCATGTTGCCGTCCCACCAGTCCTGGTTGTCGACCTTCTTGTACGGCAGCTTGGTGCCCGGGTTGTCCTGGCGACCGAAGGCGTTCCCGATCGCGAAGGTGCCCTCCGGGGTGCGGTGCACGTTGTCCTCGGACTTGCCGATGCCTTCGCTGCCCACCCAGGCCGCGGTCGGGCCGATCACCGGCTTCCACTGGCCGTTGGCGTCCTTCTCGAACGCGGTCAGCGTGCCCTTGGTGGCGGTGGCCGACGGCATGGACACCATGATCATCTGGCCGGTGTCCCCGACGGGGTTGCCCGGGAGCGGAGTGCCCGGAGCGATGCCGTCCGGCAGGAAGCCGCGCAGCAGGTTCTCGATCATCGTCTGGACGTCGGGCGTCGACGGAGCCGGGGTGGCCGGCTCAGCGGACGCGGTTCCCGGACCGGCGGCGACGGCCACGACCGCGGCCAACAACACTAGTCCCAGCTGCCACATTCGACTCATCAGTAACTTCAGCACCACACCAGTGTGACAGCGGTTTCCGCGGAGTGCCACCCGCAGAGACCATCGTCACCCGACCGCAACCCGGCCGTTGCCGACTACCCTGGGCCTCATGTCGACAACACCTCCCCGCTGGCTCACCGACACCGAGCCCGGTCACAGCCAGTGGTACATCGAGCGCTTCCGGCAGATGGCGGCCGACGGCGACGACCTGGCCGGCGAGGCACGGTTCATCGACGCGATGGTGCCGCGCGGGGCGCACGTCCTCGACGCCGGCTGCGGCCCCGGCCGGGTCGGCGCCGCGCTGCACGCCGCCGGCCACCGGGTGGTCGGCGTGGACGTCGACCCCGCCCTGATCGCGGCCGCCGCACAGGACTACCCCGGACCGGACTGGCTGGTCGGCGACCTCTCCGAACTCGACCTCCCGGCCCGCGGCATCGACGAGAAGTTCGACGCGATCGTCTGCGCCGGCAATGTGCTCGTCTTCGTCGCCCCCGGCACCGAGGCGCAGGTGCTCCGGCGCCTGGCCGCCCACCTGCGCGACGACGCCCCGCTGGTCGTCGGCTTCCACACCGACCGGCACCTGAGCCTGGACGACTTCGACGCGGCGGTCGCCGAAGCCGGCCTGCGCGTGGACCTGCGGCTGGCGACCTGGGACATCCGTCCGTGGACGCCAGCCGCGGATTGGGCCGTCTCGATCCTGCGCCGCGCCTGAGCCTCAGCCCTGACCGGGGGCGAACTCCTCCAACATGTCCGTCACCAGCGCGGCGATCGGTGAGCGCTCGCTGCGCGTGAGGGTGACGTGCGCGAACAACGGGTGCCCCTTGAGCTTCTCGATCACCGCGGCCACGCCGTCGTGCCGCCCCACCCGGAGGTTGTCGCGCTGCGCGACGTCGTGCGTGAGCACCACCCGCGACCCGGACCCCAACCGGGACAGCACCGTGAGCAGCACGTTGCGTTCCAACGACTGCGCCTCGTCGACGATGACGAAGGAGTCGTGCAGGGAGCGGCCACGGATGTGGGTCAGCGGCAGCACCTCGAGCATGCCGCGGGAGAGCACCTCGTCGATCACCTCGGGCGAGACCAGACCCTCCAGGGTGTCGAAGACGGCCTGCGCCCACGGCCCCATCTTCTCGTCGGCGCCGCCCGGCAGATAACCGAGTTGCTGGCCGCCGACGGCGTACAGCGGCCGGAACACCACCACCTTGCGCTGGGTGCGGCGCTCGAGCACCGCCTCCAGACCCGCGCACAGGGCCAGGGCCGACTTGCCGGTCCCCGCCTTACCGCCCAACGAGACGATGCCGACCGACGGGTCCAGGAGCAGATCCAACGCCACCCGCTGCTCCGCCGACCGGCCGTGGAGGCCGAACACCTCGCGGTCGCCGCGCACCAGCTGCACCTGCTTGGTCTCGGTGACCCGGCCGAGGGCACTGGAGGTGGACCCGATCAGCTTGACCCCGGTGTGGCAGGGCAGTTGTCGGCCTTCGTCGAGGTCGACGATCCCCTCGGCGAAGAGGTCGTCGATGTCCTCGTCGGCCACCATGAGCTCGTCCATCCCGGTCCAGCCGGAGACCACCACGTCCTGGGCGTGGTACTCGTCGGCGGCCAGACCCACCGCGCCCGCCTTCACGCGCAACGGGGTGTCCTTGGTGACCAACGTGACGTCGGCGCCCTCGGCCCGCAGGTTCAGCGCGCAGGCCAGGATCCGCGAATCGTTGGAGGCGTCGCGGAATCCGGCGGGCAGCACCGCCGGGTCGATGTGGTTGAGCTCCACCTGCAGGGATCCGCCGACCTCGCCCACCGGCAACGGCTGATCGAGCCTGCCGTGCTCCACGCGCAGGTCGTCGAGCAGGCGCAGCGCGGTCCGGGCGAACCACCCCAACTCGCTGTGGTGGCGTTTGCCCTCGAGTTCGCTGATCACCACCAGCGGCAGGACCACGCGATGCTCGTCGAAGCGGGTCACCGCCCACGGATCGGAGAGCAGAACAGAGGTGTCGAGAACGTACGTGCGTGCAGTCACGGCTGACTCCGATGTCCCGCGCGGCTCCCGCGCGAGCGAGATCTGTGGCCGGCCGGTTCGCCGTCGTTCTCGGTTATCCGAGGCGGACGAGGACCGGGGCCGGCCCTCTCGTGACAGTCATGTCGTTCACGAATCGAACCTCCCGAACGAACCGCTTCCCCACGGCCCGTCACCCATCAAGCTACGCCGCGCGCCCGAGGCCCCGGGGGACGCGAGGTCGCGTGTCGGTGAACGCTGTGTGACGGCCGGAAACGACGAAACCCACGGCGCCCCTCCCGCGATTCGGGAGGTTGTGCCGTGGGTTTCGACGAGAAGAACTCAGGCCTTGGCGGCGAGCGCGAGGATCCGCGCCCGGGCGGCCTCGGCGTCGGCGCTCAACTCCTGCGCACTGTCGAGCTTGAGTTCGGCGGCCAGCTTCTGGGCGATCGCGGCGTCGGTCTGCTCGGTCTCGAAGTCGGCGAACAGCGCGCGCTGCTCGTCGAAGTCGGCGACGTCGGAACCGATGTGCTCGATCTCGGCCAGCGCCTTGTCCACCGCGAGGATCGTGGCCTCCTGGTCGGCGACCATGCCGGCGATCAGGAACGCCTGGAACGTGGCGGCCTGCACGGAGTCGTCGGTGGCGATCTTGGCCAGGATGTCGTTGAGCTGCGGATCGCTGCTGCGCTCGAGGAGACGACCGATGAACTGCGCGCACTGGTTCTCGTGCACAGCCAGCAGAGCCAGCGCGTTCATCGGGCCCACCTGCGCCACGGCCTCCGGATTCTGCTTCCAGCCGGCGACGACGTGAATGCGACGACGGTTCTCCGCGTCCACCGGATCCATGGCGCGAGTGACCACCAGGTAGTCGCGCAGCGCGATGGCGTGCCGGTTGTCTTCAGCGGTCCACACACCGATCAGCTGACGCCAGTCGGAGAACGGCGGGAAGTGGATCGCCAGGACGCGGTGGAACGACGGGAGGTTGTCCTTGGTCAACAGCAGCGCCAGCAGCGGCGCCGCGGTCGCCTCGTCCATGGTCTCCTGGCCGGGCTCGAAGTCGTCCCCGCCGAGGAAACGGAAGTTGCGCCCCTTGCTCCAGGGCACCCACTCGTGCGGATTCCACGCTGCCGCGCCGGCCTGGTGCTCCTCGGCGATGACCGGGAGAGCCTTTTCCAGAGCGGTGATCAGTTCGTCTTCTTCCAATACAGCCACGGCTACACCCTAGTCGACGATCAGCGTCCGCTCATCATTCCCCAGTCCTCCAGACCGGAGTAGAGGGGCACGTCCAGAGCCAGACGGGACACGCGGGCGCGCAGCGCCGTGATGTCGGCGTCCTTGCCCGCGGCCAGCGCGGTGGCGATGATGTCGGCCACCTCGGTGAACTCGGCGTCGCCGAAGCCGCGGGTGGCCAGCGCCGGCGTACCGATGCGCAGACCCGAGGTGACCATCGGCGGGCGCGGATCGAAGGGCACGGCGTTGCGGTTGACGGTGATGCCGACCTCGTGCAGCAGATCTTCGCCCTGCTGGCCGTCCAGGGCCGAGTCACGAAGGTCCACCAGCACCAGGTGCACGTCGGTGCCGCCGGTGAGCACGGTGATCCCCGCGCCGGCGACGTCGGCGCCGGTCAGCCGCTCGGCCAGGATCTGTGCGCCCGACACGGTGCGACGCTGACGCTCGGCGAACTCCTCGCCGGCCGCGATCTTCAGCGCGGCGGCCTTGGCGGCGATGACATGCATCAGCGGCCCGCCCTGCTGGCCGGGGAAGACCGACGAGTTCAGCTTCTTGGCGAACTCCTGCTTGGCCAGGATCAGACCCGAGCGCGGACCGCCGAGGGTCTTGTGGACGGTGGTGGAGACGACGTCGGCGAAGGGCACCGGGTTGGGGTGCAGCCCGGCCGCGACCAGACCGGCGAAGTGCGCCATGTCGACCCAGAGCTTGGCGCCCACTTCGTCGGCGATCTCGCGGAAGGCCGCGAAGTCGAGGGTGCGCGGGTACGCCGACCAGCCGGCGACGATCACCTTCGGCTGGGTGTCGCGCGCGATCTTGCGCACCTCATCCATGTCGATGCGGAAGTCTTCCTTGCTGACCCCGTAGAAGTGGTTCTCGTACAGCTTGCCGGAGAAGTTCAGCCGCATGCCGTGGGTGAGGTGACCGCCGTGGGCCAGGTCCAGGCCGAGCATGCGCTCCCCCGGCTCCATCAGCGACATCAGCACGGCCGCATTGGCCTGCGCGCCCGAGTGCGGCTGGACGTTGGCGAACTCGGCGCCGAACAGTTCCTTGGCGCGATCGCGCGCGATGTCCTCGACGACGTCGACGTATTCGCAGCCGCCGTAGTAGCGGCGACCCGGGTAGCCCTCGGCGTACTTGTTGGTCAGCACGCTGCCCTGCGCCTGCAGCACCGCACGCGGCACGAAGTTCTCCGACGCGATCATCTCCAGGGTGTCGCGCTGTCGCGACAGCTCCCCGTTCATCGCCGCAGCGAGATCAGGATCCAGCTCGGCCAGGGACTGCGAAAACTGAGTCATGGCGACCAGTTTAGGCCCCGAGCTCAGCACGCAGAAGCGCCGGGGTCAGCGGCTCGTCGAGCAGTCGGCCGAACCGGTCGAGCCGCGTCTGACCCGGCGAGACGTCATCGAGCCAGCCGTCGAGCAATCGGTAGCCCTCCACGTAGGTGGAAATGTACGCGCGCCACAGCGGCGAGGTGAGAAAGCGCAGCATCTGGTGCGCCCGATCGGCGGGCACCAGCAGCCACCGCTGCAGGAACCGAGCCACTTCCTCGGCGTCGACGTGCCGATCGTGCAGGGCCAGCGCCGCGTCCTGTCGTACGGTCAGCAGCTCGCCGGTGGCCGCCGACAGCGCCCGCGCCCGTTCGGCGTCGAAACGCAGGCCGAAGTCGGCATAGATCTCCGCGGCCCAGTCCTGCCACCGGTCGCCCTGCGCGGCGACGAGCGCATGGTCGGCGAGGCCCTCGGCCATCAGGCACTGCGGGGTGTTCACCAGGAAGATGGTCTGCTCCCGCTGCCCGTCGCCCTCCACCAGCAACTGCTCCTTGCGGCAATGCTCGGTGTGATGACCGGGGTACGCCTCGTGCGCCACCAACCCCGGCAGGCCCGAAAGGTACTGCGGCAGATCGGTATTGATCGCCACCGTCGAACGGTAGTCGCCGAGGTAGTAGTTGAAGCCCGACCACGGCTTGTCCGAGACGATCTCGAACTCGATGGTCTCGGCGGCGGGCAGGCCGAAGCGGGCGCGCACCCGCTCCCGCAGTGCGCCGCTGATCTCATCGACCAGCGGCTTGACCAACGCGGGCGGAATCTCCTCGCTGCGCCGATGCGCGATGTAGGCCTCCCGCAACCGTTCCCCGGTGGCGCCGGGCACCCCGAGGGCCTCCGCGATCCGCGCATGCGCCCGCGCGTACCGGTCCTCGTCCGCCGAGGCGATGTCGACGTCGAAGTAGGCCCGGACCTCGTCGACGAAACCGATGTCCTCACCGGCGAACTTGCGGGCCGAGCACTCCAGGGCGCGCAGGTGCGCACCGACGAACTCTGCACGCTCGGGCGGCAGTCCGCCGGGCAGCAGCGCGCCCAGGTCGCGGGCACGTCGCGCCAGCGCGGCGGGGTCGGGTGCCGGCGCGTTGTCCACCTCCACCCGCAGCGCCGGGTCCCCGGTGTACGCATCGACGAAGCCGGGCTCCACGCGGTCGAACGCCAGGCCCAGTCGCAGGTACTCGGTCACCAGGTCCGCCGCCGTGTCGATGCTCATGGCAACCAACGCTACCGACCCCGGGCGGGGCCTGTAAGGTGCCTGCCATGGCGCGCCTATCCAGCGATCGCGACCCCGGTCTCTACCTCGAGTTGGACCGTCGCCAATGGCGTGAACTCCGGCGATCGATGCCGATGGTGCTCGACGAGCACGACCTCGAACAGCTCGTCGGCCTCGGCGAGCAGATCGACCTCAAGGAGGTCGCGGAGGTCTATCTGCCGCTGTCCCGTCTGATCCACCTGCAGGTGGAGGCCAGGCAGCGACTGTTCGCGGCGACGTCGACCTTCCTCGGCGAGCGCCAGCGCAACCGCCAGGTGCCGTTCGTCATCGGCGTCGCCGGTTCGGTGGCGGTCGGCAAGTCGACCACCGCGCGTGTGCTCGCCAAGCTGCTGTCGCGGTGGGAGTCGCATCCGAAGGTGGATCTGGTCACCACCGACGGCTTCCTCTACCCCACCGCCGAGCTGCAGCGCCGCGGCCTCATGCACCGCAAGGGTTTCCCGGAGTCGTACGACCGTCGCGCACTGCTGCGGTTCGTCACCGAGGTGAAGTCGGGCACCGAGTCGGTCCGGGCGCCGGTGTACTCGCACGTCTCCTACGACATCGTGCCGGGAGCCTTCCACACGGTGAACCAGCCGGACATCCTGATCCTGGAGGGGCTGAACGTCCTGCAGACCGGCCCCACCCTGACCGTCTCGGATCTGTTCGACTTCTCGATCTACGTCGACGCGAACCTGTCGCACATCGAGGACTGGTACATCTCGCGTTTCCTGCAGATGCGCACCACGTCGTTCGCCGACCCGGCGTCACACTTCCACTTCTACGCGTCGCTGACCGACGACCAGGCCACCATCGCCGCCCGGGACATCTGGACCTCGATCAACCGGCCGAACCTGATCGAGAACATTCTGCCCACCCGTCCGCGGGCCACGCTGGTGCTCCGCAAGGACCGCGATCACTCCATCAACCGGGTCCGCCTGCGCAAGCTCTAGTCGGCCGACTCGGTCAGGTACGCCGGCCACGACGGCAGATCGGCGACCGGCGAGATCTCCCGTCCCTCGACGGTCGGCGCGCGCAGCAGGGTGTCGAGGACGGTGCGGTCGACGGCGCTGACGTACACCGAGTCGTGGTAGATCGGCTGAGTGATCGCGATCGATTCGTCGTCGTTCCACACCGCCACCGGGAAATGACGGCCGCTCTCCTCGGTGAAGTCGGCGAGTTCGCGGGCGGGCATCCGCAGTTGCAGCAGATTGCCCTGCTCGATGAACTCCGCGGCGGCACCGGTGGCCGGGCGGCACCGGTCCGCGAACTCCGCGGTCTCGGCGTATCCCGACCAGACCAACACGTTCACGTCGTCCCCCGCCCCGAACAGGGTTTGCAGGGAGGCGACGGTTTCCGCGTCGACCATGCCCATCGGCTGCTCGGGCCGCCGCCGGACCGGCGTGCCGGCGACCGCCTCCCGGAACGTGGTGCGCGCGCTGAGCACCGACGGGTCGGACTCGGCCCAGCGAATGGTGCCTTCCGGGTCGTGCAACCGGATCAGGGAGAACACCCGCACCACCGCGGTGTCGGGTAGGACGTATCCCGCCACTCGCTGCTTGTTCCGTCCGCTCTCGAACAGGCCCACGACGATCTCCTCCAGTGCTCACACGCTCACGCGCCCTGCCTGTCGAGCCTACGTGGAATCGGCCAACCAGGTCTCGGCAGTCGTGACGGTGGTGATCACCTCGCCGGTCGGGAGCAGCCCGCCCCGGCGAATGGCCGGGCCCCCGAAGTTGATGCCGATCACCCAGCGCGGCGCACCGTCGCGGTCGGCGATCCGCCGCGCCAGGTTGCACAGGTCGATGCTCTCCGGACCCGCCACCTGGATGTCGCCGGACGGCTGCACCACCGCATCGGCCATCGCCTGCGCGGCGTCGGCGGCCGAGCAGGGCTGGGACAGCATGTGCGGCACCACCGCCACCGGACCCAGGCGCACCGTGGACAGCAGCTGCCCGGCCAGTTCGAACCACTGCGCCGAGCGCACCATGGTCACCCGGTCGCCGAGCGCCTCGCGATAGACGCTCTCTTGGACGGCCTTGCCCTGGTAGTAGCCGAATTTCGCGTTCACCGTCGGCGACGCGGCGTTGATGATCGACAAGCACACCAGCCGTGCGACGCCCGCGCGGTTCATCGCCGCGACCACGTTGCGGGAGGTGACGCCGAAGAAGTCGCGAGCGCGGCCCGCGCTCTGGGTGTTCAGGTTGAGGCAGTCGACCACCACGTCGGCCTCGGTGAACGCCTCGTCGAGGCCGGTCCCCGCGTAGGCGTCGACACCGTTGCCGCGATGTGCCGGCACCACCTGGACGCCGCGTTCGGTCAGGGCGGCCGTCAACGCGCGGCCCATCTGGCCGCTGGCCCCCAACACCACTGCTCGCATGCTGCGTTCCTTTCCCTCGGTGCGTCCCGCAAGGATCAGAGCTTGCCGAAGGCGACCCCGCGCCAGCCCCAGCCGTCGGCGAGGACCACCTGCTGCAGCGGTTCCTTCAGCTCGGAGGTGTCGAACTTGTAGTCGTAGACCACCCCGAGGCGAAGATCCTCCTCCCGGAAGGCCACCGCTCGGCCGAAACTGACTTCCTTCTTCTGTCCGCGGAAGGCCTCGGCCGCCATCGACAGCCGCGGCACACGCTCGGCGCCCTTGGGCGCGGACTTGTTTCCGGTGAGGAAATCGAACATCCCCATGGCGATCCTCCGAACGACGTGTGCCCGTGAGGCTACTCGCGAAATCAGTCGACGGCGATGGGTGCCACCCTCGCCCCGGTCACCGCGATGAGATCGGCGGGCGCCAGCTCGATCTCCAGTCCGCGCTTACCGGCGCTGGTCAGCACGCGGTCGTGCCCGCCGGCGGAGGCGTCGACGACGGTCGGCAGCGCCGTCTTCTGGCCCACCGGAGACACCCCGCCGAGCACATATCCGGTGGCGCGGGTGACCTGCGCGGCCTGCGCCATCGACACCTTCGGCACCGCGAAGGCCTTGGCAGCCGCTTTGAGGGACAACTGTTGCGGGACGGGCAGCACCGCGACCCCCAGCCTGCGGTCGCCCAGATCCACCACGAGCGTTTTGAAGATCTGGCCGGGTACCACCCCGAGGCGCTCACTCATCACCGCGACCGCCTCGGCCCCGTAATCGGTGTGCCTGCGGTCGTGGGTGTACTTGTGCACCCGATGCGCGATCCCCGCGGCTTCCAGCGCCGCGATCGCCGGAGTGGCCGCCATCTACTTTCCGTACCGGCGGCCGCGGGCGGCGAAGTCGCGCAACGCACGCAGGAAGTCGACCCGCCGGAACTCCGGCCAATAGGCGTCGGTGAACCACATCTCCGAGTACGCGCTCTGCCACAGCAGGAAGCCGGACAGTCGCTGCTCGCCGGAGGTGCGGATCACCAGATCCGGATCGGGCTGGCCGCTGGTGTACAGGTTCGCATCGATTCCGGCGACGGTGACCTCGTCGATCAGTTCCTCGGCGGTGGCCCCGGCCGCCACCTTGGCGCGCAGCAAGGCCTGCACGGCGTCGACGATCTCCTCGCGTCCGCCGTACCCCACCGCGACGTTGACCGTCATGGCTGTGCGGTCCCGGGTGCGCGCCGCGGCATCCCGCAGGCGTTGCGCCACCGCATCGGGCAGCACGTCGAGATTGCCGACGATCCGCACCCGCCAGTCGCCGGGTGCGTCGGCGATCTCGTCGACGATGTCCGGCACGATCTCCATCAACGCATCGAGTTCGTCGGAGGCGCGCGCCATATTCTCGGTGGACAGCAGGTACACGGTGACCGTGCCGATCTCCAGATCCGAGCACCAGCCCACCATGTCGGCGATCCGCTTGGCGCCGACGCGGTGACCGTGGGCGACGTCCTCGAAGCCGGCCTCCCGCGCCCACCGGCGATTCCCGTCGCAGATGATCGCGACGTGGCGCGGAATACGATCCGGGTCCATGAGCTGGATCAGGCGGGATTCATAGACCTGATAGAGGCCGCCGCGCACACGATCTGGGATCAGTTTCACAGGCAAGATCTTACTCACGCAGCAAGCTACCGGCGCGAAACTTACGGTAGCGTAGGTTTCATGACGAGCACGATCGCGACGTCGCGCGAAGCGGCCAAGCCCCGCCTCCGCGGAGTGATCCACAAGTACGCGGCCTTCATCGCCGCGGCGGTGGGCATCGTGCTGATCGTCGGCACCGCGATGCAGCGCAGCGCACTCGACGTGGCGGGCATCTGCGTTTACGTCGTCGGGATCACCGGCCTGTTCACCACCAGCACCGTGTACCACCGCATCCACTGGATCAAGCCGGCGCACCAGGTCGCGATGAAACGCGCCGATCACTCGATGATCTTCGTGTTCATCGCCGCCAGTTACACACCGTTCTGCCTGATGGGCCTGACCTCCCCCATCCGATGGTGGGTGCTCGGCACCGTGTGGATCGGCGCCCTCGCCGGCGTGGCCCTCAAGGTGATCTGGCCGGGTTCGCCCCGCTGGCTGGGCGTGATCGCGTACATCGTCTTGGGGTGGGCGATCGTCGCGGTGGCACCGGCGCTGCTGCACAACGCCGGCGTCACGGTCTTCGTGCTCCTGGCCGTCGGCGGCCTCTTCTACAGCGTGGGCGGCGTGCTGTACGCCCTGCAGTGGCCCGAACCCTGGCCCGGCGTGTTCGGCCACCATGAGGTGTTCCACGCGTGCACGGCCATCGCCGCGATCCTGCACTACATCGCGGTCTGGATCCTCGTGATCAGTTAACCGATCACCTGCGCATAGACTCAGCGCGTGCCCACGCCCGTGCGGCCGCTGCAGCAGCGCGCCGACCTCACTCCGATCGCGCGCCTTCGCGCGGCCGTCGTGGGCGCCACCGGGGCCGGGACCGGAATCCTGGCGCACGCGCTGGGTCACGGTTCCCTGCCGGGTATCGGCGGACTCCTCGTGGTGCTGGCGGCCGGACTGGGTCTGGGCCTGGTCGCCGTCGGCAACCGCACCGCGCCACGCACCGCCTCCCGCACCTTCCTGCTGGCCCTCCTCGCGGGCGGCCAGGTGCTGGTCCACCTGTTGCTGATCGCCCTCACCGGCCACCACCAACAGCTGATCACGGGGCCGATGGCTCTCGTGCACACGGTGGGAACGCTCGTCGCCTTCGGCCTGATCGTCACGGCCGAGTCGCTCGCGATCGCCGCCGCCGGCCGGGTCCGGCAGGTGTACGCGCTGTGCACCTCGGGCCCCACCGTCGAGCAGAATCCCGCGATCGCGATTCCCGCCCCGATCCGTGCGCCGCAGCGGCTGCGGCAGTTGGGCACCGTCGGCACCCGCGGCCCACCCGTCCTCGTCTGAGCACCTGATCTCTCTCCGACGACCCGCGACGACGGCTGAACGCCTCGCTGCGCGGGCCGTCGGCTCCTGCTTCGACGAAAGGCGATCTCGCCGTGTCTACACCCACCTCCACCGCGCCCGTTGCGGGCGCGCCTCCCCGCCCTTCCGGCGGCACCAAACGACTGCTTCGGCGGCTCCACTTCTACGCCGGGGTGGTCGTCGCCCCGTTCCTGCTCATCGCCGCGATCAGCGGCGGCCTCTACGCGCTGGCCCCGACCGCGGAACAGGTGATCTATCGCGCCCAACTGACCACCGACTCCACCGGACCGGCACAGTCCCTGGCCGAGCAGACGGCGGCGGCGGTCGCCTACCGCCCGGACCTGACGGTGTCCGCGGTACGACCTGCCACCGAACCGGGCCGCACCACCCGGGTGCTGTTCAATGATCCGTCGCTGCCCGAGTCGACCAGGCTCGCCGTCTTCGTCGATCCGGAGACTTTGCGGATCGCCGGCGAACTGCCCAGCTACGGCAGCAGCGGCTCCCTGCCGGTCCGCACCTGGATCGACGGACTGCACCGCGATCTGCACCTCGGCGAACCCGGTCGGCTCTACAGCGAGTTCGCCGCCTCGTGGTTGTGGGTCATCGCGCTCGCGGGTCTCGGGCTCTGGATCGCCGCGTACCGACGGCGACGCCGTGCGCACGGCTCCGCCCGACTGGCGACCGTGGACCGCACGGCGCGTGGACGCGCACGCAACACCAGTCGGCACGCCGTGCTCGGCGTGTGGATCATCGTCGCCCTCGTGTTCCTGTCCGCGACCGGCCTCACCTGGTCGCGATTCGCGGGCGAGAACGTGACCCAGTTGCGGGCGGCGCTGCACTGGACGCAGCCGGTGACCGACACCCAGCTGACCGCTGCCGACGGCGGCGACACCGGAACCGCGCAGGGTGACCACGGCGGCCATGGTGATCACGGCGGTGGAGCCACCGGAGCGAGCAGCGACAAGGAACTGGCCGCCGACAACGCCGGCTACGTGGACACCGCGCTGGCCCTGGCCCGTTCCGAGGGGATCGGCCGCACAGACGCGGTGGAGATCTCCATTCCGGCGCAGCCGGACACCGCGTTCACCGTCACCGAGGTCCGGGCCCCCTGGCAGTTCTCCCCCAACACCGCGGTGGTCGACCCGGCCGCCGACCGCGTGGTGGCGGTGAACTGGTTCGCCGACTGGCCGCGTGCGGCGCAGTTGGCCAACCTCGGGATCGCACTGCACATGGGCGTGCTGTTCGGCCTGATCAACCAGCTGGTGCTGTTCGCCGTCGCCGCGGCCCTCGTCGCGATCATCGTCCTCGGCTATCGGATGTGGTGGCAGCGGCGACCGCGGGGCAGCGCCCGGCCCGGCCGGGCTCCGGCCCCCGGTGCCCTCCGCTCGCTGCCGTGGCCCGCGGTCGCGGTCATCGCGGTGGTAGCGGCCGCCGTCGGCTGGTTCATCCCGCTGCTCGGTTGGCCGCTGCTGGCGTTCCTCACCGTCGACGTCGCCGCCGGACTGTGGCGACGCCGCGCTAGGGAGAGCTAGCACCCTCCCGCACGGGGCGGGGAGGTCAGCGTCCGGCGCGCGCCAAGGCGGCGAGCACGTCGGCGCTGGCCTCCCACCCCATGCACTTGTCGGTGACCGACTGGCCGTAGACCAGGTCCGCTGCGTCCACCGACTGGGCGCCCGGCACCAGGAAGCTCTCCAGCATCACGCCGCTGATCACCCGCTCCGAGCCCGCCTGCCGGGCGTCGGCCACCATCTGCGCCACCTCGACGGCGACCTGCGCCTGCCGCTCGTGGTCCTTACCTGAGTTGGCATGCGAACAGTCGATCATCACCTTCGGCGACAGGTTCGCCTTCGTCAGGCTCTGCACGGCCGACGCGACGGACTCGGCGTCGAAGTTCGGCCCGCCGGTGCCGCCGCGCAGGATCACGTGGCAGTCCTCGTTGCCCGCGGTCTGCACCACCGCGCCACGACCGAAGTCGTCGACGCCGAAGAAGACGTGCCGGCTGGCCGCCGCCTTCGCGCCGTCGATCGCCACCTGCACATTGCCGTCCGTCCCGTTCTTGAAGCCGATCGGCATCGACAGCCCGGAAGCGAGCTGGCGGTGCACCTGCGACTCGGTGGTACGGGCGCCGATCGCGCCCCAGGCGACGGCGTCGGCGATGTACTGCGGGCTGGTGGGCTCGAGGAATTCGCAGCCGACGGGCAGCCCCAGGTCGATCACGTCGAGCAGCAGCTTGCGCGCCATCCGCAGGCCCTTCTCCACATCGAACGACTCATCCATGTCGGGGTCGTTGATCAGGCCCTTCCATCCGACCGTGGTGCGCGGCTTCTCGAAGTAGACGCGCATGACGATCTTCAGGGTGTCCGCGTACTGGGTCGCCAGCGGGGCCAGGCGCCGCGCGTAGTCGAGAGCCGCCACCGGATCGTGGACCGAGCAGGGGCCCACCACCACGATGAGCCGGTCGTCGCGCCCGGCCAGAATGGCGGCGATCTCCTCGCGGTCGCGTGCCACGATCTCGGCGCGGCGGGCGGTGAGCGGCAACTCGTTGCGCAGGCTGTCCGGCGACGGGATCGGCGCGAAAGCGGTGACCCGACGATCGGAGGTCGAGGTGGAATCCGCCGCGGAGGTGGGAGCGATGGTCATGAAACTGCCTTTCGGGTTTTCGGCTGAAGTAGTCCGGTCCGGGTTCCCGAGAAGCTGTGCGTGCCCGGAAACGACGAAAGCAGCGACCATCAGGTCACTGCTTCGGCTCCGGGATCTGTACTGTGAGCGCGATTCAGCGCTTCATAGCAGGCTCACCCGGAGCCTGGCATAAAACGCCAATAGGCGACACGCACGGTGTTGATCACGTCGTCGACGTTAGCACAGCCGCCAGATGCGGGTCGGCTCAGCCGAACGTCAGCTCCCCGACCGAGGTCACCGGCAGGTCGCAGACGCTGCCCCGGCAGAGGTAAGCGGCGTCGGCGCCGTCGACCGGACCGCGATCCAGCAGGAGCGGCAGGCTGTCCCGCGTCCCGGCCACCACCACGGTCCCGCCCGGCGCCGCCCGGCGTACCGCGGCGGCCAACGCGCCGTCACTGTCGGCCGTCTGGGCGACGGCCACCTGCAGCGGACCGGACAGTCTCGCCAGCGCGACGGCGAGCCAATGCCCCGCCGAGCGCGGCATCTTCTCCAGGATGAGGCCGGACCGCGTGAGCGACTGGTCGCACAGGTCGGCGTAGCGCGCCGCTTCATCGTCGGCCGCCAACAACGAGGCGGTCAGCAGCGCCTCGGCGAGCAGTGACGCTCCGGCCGGTGTCGCACCGTCCACCGGATCCCGCGGTCGGGTGATCAAGGTTCCGGCCGGCGCATCGAAGTAGGCGCCGGGGGCGTCCGGGTCGGCGAAGCCGTCGATCGCCTCGTCGAGCAGGGTCAGCGCGTTGTCCCGCCACCGCAGTTCGCCGGTGACCTGGTGCAGCGTCAGCAGCGCCGTGACGAACGCGGCATGGTCGTCGAGCGCCGCCGGCGGCGCACCCACCGAGCCGCCCAGCGATACGCGGCGCAGGCCCCCGTCCACGCGATGCAGTTCCCAGAGGGCGTCCGCGCACTCGACGGCGCGCTCGATCCATGCCGGTTCGCCGAGCGTCGCGCCCGCTTCGGCGAGCGCAGTGATGGTCAACCCGTTCCAGGCCAGCACCACCTTGTCGTCGCGTGTCGGTTGCGGCCGCCCGGCACGTGCGGCGAGCAATCGCGCGCGCACCGAGGCCAGCCGGTCCGTGTCGGCAGGGTCGTGGCGCAGCTGCAGCGTCGAAGCCCCGTCTTCGAAGGTCCCCTGCGCGGTGACGGTGAAGACTTCCGCCGCCCAGGCGCCGTCGTCGGCGCCCAGGACCTCGTTCAGCTGCGCGCGAGTCCACACGTATGTGAGGCCCTCGACACCGTCGGTGTCGGCGTCCAACGACGAGGCGTAGCCGCGCCCGGTCCACAGCGACTCGTTCAGGAAGCCGATCGTCTCCGCGGCGACTCGTGTCGCCAGGGGGTCGCCGGTGCGACGCGCGAGGTGCGCGTAGGCGCGCAGCAGCAACGCGTTGTCGTAGAGCATCTTCTCGAAGTGCGGAACCACCCATCCGGCGTCGACGGCGTACCGCGCGAAGCCACCGGCGAGCTGGTCGTAGATCCCGCCCCGCGCCATCGCCTCGCACGCTCGCTGCGTGGCTGCCAACGCGTTCTGGTCGCCACCGAGTTCGTTCGCGCGCAGCAGGCCTTCGAGGGCGGCCGACGGCGGGAACTTGGGAGCGCCACCGAATCCGCCTGCGGCGTGGTCCTCGTCGGCCAGGACGGCGGCCACCGCCGAAGCCAGCAGTCGTCCGTCGATTCCGGGCCCGGGCGGCACCGCACCGGCGTTGGTCCGGAGGTGGGCGGTGACGTCGGCGGCGACATCGTGCACCTCGCCGCGGCGCTCCTGCCAGGTGCTGGTGATGGCGGCCAAGATCTGGCCGAATCCGGGCATGCCGCCCCGCGGCTCCGGCGGATAGTAGGTGCCGCAGTAGAACGGTTCGCCGTCCGGGGTGAGGAAGCAGGTCATCGGCCAGCCACCCTGGCCGGTCATCGCCATCATGGCGGCCATGTAGACCGCGTCGATGTCGGGCCGCTCTTCGCGGTCCACCTTGACGCAGACGTAGCCAGCGTTCATCTGGGCTGCGACCGCCGGATCATCGAACGTCTCGTGCGCCATCACGTGGCACCAGTGACAGGCCGCGTAGCCGACCGACAGGAGGACCGGCACGTCCCGTTCCCGTGCTTCGTCGAATGCCTCGTCCGACCATTCCCGCCAGTGAACCGGGTTCTCGGCATGCTGGCGAAGGTACGGACTCGACGAGTTCGCGAGAAGGTTGGTCACGACCAGGCTCCTTACCGGTAGCCAGCTGATCTTCAGTTCCGGAGGCCTTCGGCCGCCGGGGCACCTGCGCTAGTCGTTGGGCGCGGCGCTGCCGCCCGGGCCCGGTGCCGCGGAGCCATCAGACTGCGCGGCGCCGTGCGTGGCGTCGGCAGCGTCGTCGATCGTGTCCGTTCCTTCGTCGAAGCGCTGGTCGGCCTCGGGATGATCGCCGTCGAAGTTCTCCGGCAGCTTGCGCAGCTGCTTGTTCATCGACCGGATCAGCAGGAAGGTCGCCACCAGCAGCACGACGATGACCAGCAGCCCGATCGGTGACGCTTTACCGAACTCCGGCCCCTTGGTGCTCTGGTCCGCCAGCACTACGACGGCACTGTCGGCCACGTTCAGCAGGGTGTTCACTGCTCCTCGATTCCGGCGAAGAGGTCGTTCTCAGGGATCGCGGTCTGGACGCGGGTCTGCGCCAGCTCGAACTCCTCCGTCGGCCATAGACGTTGCTGCCATTCCAAGGGAACCGCGAAAAAGAACCCGTTGGGATCGATCTGGGTGGCGTGCGCCCGCAGCGCGTCGTCACGCTGCTGGAAGTACTCGCTGGCTTCGACCTGCGTGGTGACGCGGGCCATCATGTCGCCTTGCTCACGCTTCCACTTGGCGAGCCACTCACGGAAGGGGTTCTCCATCCCGGCCTTCTCCAACTCCTCGGAGAAGCGGTAGATGCGGTCCCGAATGAACCCGTGCGTGTAGTAGAGCTTCAGCGGAGTCCACGGCGCGCCCGCGTCAGGGAAGGCTTCCGGGTCGCCGGCCTTCTCGAACGCTTCCACCGAGACTTCGTGGCACTTGATGTGGTCGGGGTGCGGATACCCGCCGTTCTCGTCGTACGTGATGATCACGTGCGGCTTGAACTCGCGAACCGCCTTGACCAGCGGCTCCGTGGCTTCCTCCAGCGGCACGAGCGCGAAGCACCCGTCCGGCAACGGGGGCAACGGATCGCCCTCGGGCAGTCCGGAGTCCACAAATCCCAGCCACATGTGTTGGACGCCCAGCGCCTCTGCCGCGGCGGCCATCTCCCCACGACGCACCTCCGGCAAATTCTCCAGAATGCCGGGCCGGTCCATGGCGGGGTTGAGGATGTCACCGCGCTCGCCGCCGGTCAGAGTCACGACGAGCACCTCGTGTCCCTCTGCCGCGTACTTGGCCAACGTCGCGGCTGCCTTGCTGGACTCATCGTCGGGGTGCGCATGCACCGCCATCAGTCGCAGGGGCCCCGTGCTATCGGTCACGCTTCCTCACCTTCGCTCGGTTCTGCCTTACATGGTAGGTATTGACGCGTGAGTAGTTCAGATGGGGTCTCCGACCAGCCGAAACCGCAGAGCGGTCCGCGCGCGACCTACCCGGCCGAGCAGTCGGCCAGGAGCAAACGTCGGTGGTTCCTCATCCTCTCCGTCGGCGTGGTGCTCGCCGGCCTGGTCATCGCGTACCTCGGATTCGTGAAGTTCGGCGATCCCGAAGTGTCCGGCTCCGCCACCGGCCACGAGGTCCTCAGCTCGGATTCCATCGCGGTGCAGTACACCGTCAACCGGCAGAATCCCGACGACGCGGTGGCGTGCGTGGTCCGCGGCCGTGCTCGCGACGGAGCCGAAGTGGGACGCCGCGAGGTGCTGATCCCGGGCGGCAACGACATCCAGGTGGGCGCCCGCACCATCGTCTACACCTCCCGTCCGGCAGTGATCGGCGAAGTCTTCGGGTGCACCCTCTCCGTGCCCGACTACCTGCAACCTGAAATGTGAGGCTCCCCGTATGACCGAGGAAGCACCCGCCCACTCTGGGCAGCCGGGCGACTCCAGCCCGGCGTTAAAAGCGAACTTCGCAACGATCTCCTCCCCGTACTACCCCGTGCTGATGGCCGGGTTCATCGGCATCATGCTGATCAGCAACATCGCCGCCACCAAGGGCGTGGGCCTGTTCGGCGGCTCGATCGTCACCGACGGGGCCTTCTTCCTCTTCCCGCTGAGCTACGTCATCGGTGACGTCATCAGCGAGGTGTACGGCTTCAAGGCGATGCGCCGCACCATCTGGACCGGTTTCGCCCTCCTGCTGCTGGCTTCCCTGTCGTTCACCGCGGCCATCGCCCTGCCACCGCTCGACGGTTACGACAACCAAAGCGCACTGGAAGCCGTCGCCGGCGCGGTGCCACAGCTGGTCGCGGCAAGCCTGGCCGGCTACCTGATCGGCGAGTTCACCAACTCCTGGGTGCTCGTCCGGATGAAGGAACGCTCCGGTGAGCGTCGCCTCTGGGCCCGGCTCCTCACCTCCACCGTGGTCGGCGAGTTCTTCGACACCTTGGTGTTCTGCGCCATCGCGGCGCCCGTCATCGGGGCCACCACGTGGAGTCAGTTCACCTCCTTCGTGGTCGTCGGCTTCGTGTGGAAGACACTGATCGAGATCATCGTCATGCCAGGCACATATGCGGTAGTGCGGTACCTTAAACGCGCCGAGCCTTCCTACCGCCAAACGACGACTGAAGCCTGATCAGCGACTGTTTGCGGGCCGCTCGCTCAGAATTCTCGTGTGCGGTGAACCACACCGACTGGTAGTCTGGGTGGCGCACGGCCCCGTCAGGGGTCGTGTTGCTGCTTGTACGGCACGATTACATGCAGCGGGTAACGAAGACGCAGTCCACTCGCGGACGGCACTAAGGAGATCCACTATGACTGACACCGGTGTGACCTGGCTTACCCCTGAGTCTGCCCAGCGGCTCAAAGAGGAACTCGATTCATTGATCGGTAACCGCGACGCCATTGCCGCGGAGATCAACGAGCGCCGCGAAGAGGGCGACCTCAAGGAGAACGGCGGCTACCACGCTGCCCGCGAAGAGCAGGGTCAGCAGGAGGCCCGCATCCGCCAGCTGCAGGATCTGCTGAACAGCGCGAAGATCGGACAGGCTCCCACCCAGTCGGGCGTGGCATTGCCCGGCTCCGTGGTCACCGTCTACTTCGGCACCGACGAGAAGGACACCGAGACCTTCCTCATCGCCACCCGCGAAGAGAGCATCGCGACCGACGTCGAGGTCTACTCCCCCAGCTCTCCGCTGGGTTCGGCGATCATCGATGCGAAGGTCGGCGAATCGCGCACCTACCGGGTGCCCAGCGGCGCCGAGATCACCGTGACCCTGGTCAGCGCGGAGCCGTACCAGCCCTGAGCTGACATTCGGCGATAACCAACCACCGAGAACCGGGCCGCAGGCGACTGTGGCCCGGTTTTCGTCTCTTCGAACGCCTCCCCCTGTATCGAGCGTCGGTCGACGACTTACCGACCGTCGGCGCCGTCTGAGTTCTGCAGCTCCGCGGCGGTGTCGTCGTTGCGCTCGCCGGCGACCAATGCGGCAACCTCCGCCTCAACCCGAGACAGTGCCATGGCCGTCGCCTGCTCCCTTGACCGCGCAGGCAGGAGCATGCCGACATCCGGCAACAGCCACAGCGGCGGCACGTCGAGCGCACGCGCCAGACGATAGACCGTCGACAACTGCGGATCCGAAATGTACGGCGCCCGATTGCTGGTGCCACGCTCCAGGTTGGACACCGCGTTGCGGTGCAGACCGCAGCGGTGTGCAAGCTCCTCCTGCGAGAATCCACGCTCCTTGCGGATCAGATACAGGCGGTGCGCGAAGGAGTCCGCATAGGTGTCCCACTCGAGGGACCCGCGTTCTCTGGACGGCACCCCTCCAATCTGGTCAATTCACACCGAATTGTCTGCCCACCATGATGTGCGTCAAACGCGTTGCGCGACAACATGATTCGACACAGCGCGTCCGTCTCGCCCGCCGGCGTCACCGCCCGGCCGTTATGAAGTTGTCAAAAAACACTCGGCGCCGGAGCCTGTCCGACACTCCCCGCGAAGGCTGTCACCCTTCACACCACTATGATGACATCGGGGTACGACAAGAACTGGCGTGCGAACCCGACTGGCGGCTCATCGCCCTTATTTTCTCGTGCACGCTGATCGCGCCGTGATCGACCGGCGGCGCCGCCGACTGGCACCGAGGTACGACGACGGCACTGTGGCGCTCCACGACGGCGATATGACGCCGTGGACCGCTGCGTTGCCGTCGTCGAACCGGCAAGGAGGCGAACCGGCGATGCACCGAGTCGGCGAGGCGCGCTTTCGAGGAGCGTGAGGCGACGATGACGTTCACGCGGATCGATGGGTTCACTGGCGGCCATCGGGCAACTCCGGCCATCGAAGCGTCACCACCAAGAGATCCGAAAGTGTCACCGATGTCCTGATACATGACAAGGGTCCGGCCGGTCGGGAGATCCCGGTCAGCGCGGCATCTTGTCGATCGTCGCCTTCGTGAACTCGATCGCGCGGTCGCACACTTCGTGAACCGGGGGATGTGGCAGTCGGTGGTGTAACACCAGTGTCGTAATCCCAGCGCCGCCAGACTGCACGTACGTCATGCACTCTCCCAAGGACCCCGCTTCTGTAATCCCCACCCGCCTTCCGGAAATCTGGCGATCCGGTAGCCAGTGGTCAGCAGCGTACTTTTGCCTGTACGTATCGAGTCCAACCGAATTCGCCACCATCTGCGAGACCACCCAACGTCCTCCATCGCTCGCCCGCTCGAAGTCCCATGTGCACCCGCGCAAAGTCTGACCGTCGGTCCCTGCCGCGTCCCGCACAGAATCGGTCTGCACACCAATGCGTTCAAGCTCGAAAGTCGAGAGAGCGACACAGGGCTCATACTCAGTTCCATCGTTTGCACTGTTCCACCGATTCTTGAACGGCGATGAAAACGGCAGACTCACGGTTTGGCTGGCCTCGCTCGCAACAGATTCGGAGGCCACTTCCTCCGTGTCGTTGACGGAAGCACCGCATGCAATAACCAGGAGCCCAGGTAGGACCAATGCCGCCCCTTTGCGCACGCTACTTGACCAGCTTCCCAGCCGATTCGTCGGCCGCAGCATACGTCTCGGCAGCGATCCGGCAGCGAGCAGCAGTCGAAGCGAGTTCTTGTGCGAGAGCACCCAAGTCTGCGCGGCAGTCTGATAGCTCATTTCGCAAGCCGTTGAACAGCGCCACGCCTTCAACGCAACCTGAGCCAAAATAGTTGGCTCTGACTACTCCCGATGCTGCTTCGATGAGACGATCCAGCTCCGCTGCCGCCTCGTCGGCGACGCGCGCCCGGTCTCGCCAGACTGCCGCGTCCGCCACCAGATCCGTCATGCGTGTCCCCCGTCCGCATCCGTGTGGGTGTGTTGGGGACCGGCCCCCCACGTCCGGCCCCCAACACGTTCCCCCCAAACGCAATTCCGACATCCCCCCGTCCGCCGAAATCTGCGTTGTATGAATTTAGACGCACGGGAGCCCCGTACGGTTCCACTTTTTCCAAAAGAATTCTTCGATGATCAACCAGTACAGTTCTGACCATGGCATATGCACTCGAATCTTTCGACGAAGAGTTCTTCGCGGCCGCACCGATGCGCTACGAGATCGACGTGAACCTTCCGGTGGCCCCGGGCGCGGCGTGGGCGGAGTTCACCCGGCAGAACACGCTCGACTGGTGCCGCGCCCTGCGCTCGGTCACCTACACCTCACCCGAGCCCTACCGCCCCGGCACCACGCGATCGGTGGTCTTGGCTCCCGGCTTCATCAAGATGGACGAGATCTTCTTCCTCTGGGAGGAGGACCCGGCGACGGAGACCTATCGCCACGCGTTCCACGGGGTCCGCGCCAACATCCCGGGGCTGCGGCGATTCGGTGAGTACACCGAGGTCACGCCCGCCGCCCACGGTTCCCGCTTGATCTGGCGCTTCGCGATGGAATTGGCCGGTGCCGGGCTGCCGAGCTTCCTCTCCGGTCCGATCTCCGACGGAGCGTTCTCGACGGTCCGCACCGACACGATCAAGCATTTCGCCGACTTCACACCGGCCTGAACCCGGCGGCTGCCTCAGCCCAAAGCCCGCCACGTCGCCCAGTGGTGGACCGCGATTCCCCGGTACCAAGGATCGCCGGAGAGCGCGTCGTCGACGCTCGCCAGCTCACGGCGCAGCACCGCGGGGCCGTCGTCGGCGAAGGTCGTTCGCGACGGCACACCCGGCCCCACCGGCATCGTCTCGACGCCGATCCGAAAGGGCCTGCCGAGCGCATGCGCCTCCGCGATGGCCGGGGCCGCGAACCGCAGGATCTGGCCAGCGCGATCCCGATACGCGAGCACCGTCACCGACGACGCGGCACGCAGCGCACGGCGCGCTTGAGCCGGCCACTCGTCGAACAGCCAGGGCACCACGTCGATCTCGACGGCCATGCCCGGCAGCGCGGCGACGCACGCCTCGATCAGGTCGGCATAGGCGGCGGCAAGCGACCCCGCCTGCGTCGGCCACTCGGCCAACGTCCACGGCTCCACGTCCACATGCACAGTGGCACAGCCGGTTCTACTCACTGCCGCGCGCAGCCACGCCACGGCGGCCGCGACATCGAGAACCCACCGCGGATCCCCAGCCAAGCACGCCGCGCCGATTCCGGCACTGCGCAGCGCCGCACACTGCCGGGCCGCGGCGGTGTCTACTCCGTGGACGAAGACTTCTCGCACTCCGCGCCACCGCGCGAATCGGACGATCTCCCGTGGGTCCGCGGGAACTTCCCACAGCCACGTCGACGATCCGTTTGGAGCCACCGCCGCACCAGCGTCAGCCCAGCGCCTGCTCCACGTCCGCGACCAGATCCTCGATGTCCTCGATACCGACCGAGAGCCGCACCAGATCGTCCGGCACCTCGAGCAGCGAACCCGCCGTCGACGCGTGCGTCATGGCGCCCGGGTGCTCGATCAGCGACTCGATGCCACCGAGCGACTCGGCGAGGGTGAAGATCTCGGTCCGCGCGCAGAAGTCGAGGGCCGCTTCCCGGCCACCGGCCAAGCGAACAGAGATCATGCCGCCGAACCGCTTCATCTGACGGGCCGCGGCGTCATGGCCGGGATGATCGGCCAGACCCGGGTACAGCACGGACGCGACCTTGGGGTGCGCGTTCAGCACCTGCACCAGCGCCTCCGCGTTGTCGCAGTGCCGCTCCATGCGCACCGCGAGCGTCTTGATGCCGCGCATGGTGAGGTAGGCGTCGAACGGTCCGGGCACCGCGCCCGCACCGTTCTGCAGGAACGCGATGTCGGCGTCGAACTGCTCGTCGTTGGTCACCAGGGCGCCGCCGACCACATCGGAGTGGCCACCGAGATACTTGGTGGTCGAATGCACCACCACATCGGCACCCGAATCCAACGGGCGCTGCAGATACGGCGTGGCAAAGGTGTTGTCCACCACCAGCTTCGCACCACCCGCATGCGCGACGTCGGCGATGGCGGCGATGTCACCGACGTTCAGCAACGGGTTGGTCGGGGTCTCCAACCACACCAACTTGGTCTTGGGAGTCATCGCCGCGGCGATGGCGTCGACGTCGGCCACCGGGGCCACCGAGTACTCGATACCCCACTGCGAGAACACCTTGTCGATCAGCCGGAAGGTGCCGCCATAAGCGTCGTTGGGGATCACGAGGTGATCGCCCGGGCGCAGCGCAGCGCGCAGGATGGCATCCGTCGCGGCCATGCCCGACGCGAAACCTCTTCCGTACGTACCGTTTTCAATGGCTGCGATGTTCGCTTCCAAGACGCGACGGGTCGGGTTACCGGTGCGCGCGTACTCGAATCCGTCACGCATGCCGCCGACGCCGTCTTGGGCGAACGTCGAGCTCGCGTAGATCGGCACGTTCACCGCTCCGGTGCGTGCTTCCGGGTCCCAGCCCGCGTGAATTGCCTTGGTCGAGAAGCCCTGATCGGTCACAGCTTGTCCTCACGAGTCGGAAGCGGGTGGGTACTGGCGTAGGCCAGCAGGTCGTGGCGGGTGATGACGCCGACGGGTTTGCCGTCGTCGACCACCATCAGCGCGTCGGTCTGGCCGAGCGCCTCCATCGCCGCCGACACCGGCTCGCCGGCACCGATCAGCGGGAAGGCTTGACCCATGTGCGCCGAGACCGGATCGGCCAGCGTCGCACGGCCTTCGAACACCGCCGACAGCAGGTCGCGCTCGTTCACCGCGCCCGCGATCTCGCCCGCCATGATCGGCGGCTCCGCACCGACCACCGGCATCTGGGAGACACCGAACTCGCGCAGGATCTCGATGGCGTCGCGCAGCGTCTCCTGCGGATGGGTGTGCACCAGGTCCGGCAGCGCACCGTCCTTGCCGCGCAGCACCTCGCCGACCGTCGACTCCGGACGCTCACCCTCCAGCGGCGTACGCAGGAAGCCGTAGCTACTCATCCAGTCGTCGTTGAAGATCTTCGACAGGTAGCCGCGTCCGCCGTCGGGCAGCAGCACGACGACCACCGCGTCGGGGCCCTCCCGCTCGGCCACCTGCAGCGCCGCCACCACGGCCATGCCGCAGGAACCGCCGACGAGCAAGCCCTCCTCTCGCGCCAGGCGCCGGGTCATCTCGAACGAATCGGCGTCGGAGACCGCGATGATCTCGTCGGGCACCGTCGGGTCGTAGGCGCCCGGCCAGAAGTCCTCGCCGACACCTTCCACCAGGTACGGGCGACCCGAGCCGCCGGAGTAGACCGACCCCTCCGGGTCGACGCCGACCACCTTGACCCGACCCTCGGAGATCTCCTTGAGGTAGCGCCCGGTGCCGGTGATGGTGCCACCGGTACCGACGCCGGCGACGAAGTGCGTCACCTTGCCGTCGGTGTCGGCCCAGATCTCCGGACCGGTGGTCTCGTAGTGGCTGCGCGGACCTTCCTGATTCTCGTACTGGTTGGGCTTCCACGCACCGTCGATCTCACGGACGAGACGATCGGAGACGTTGTAGTAGCTGTCCGGGTGCTCGGGCGGCACGGCCGTCGGGCACACCACCACCTGCGCACCGTAGGCACGCAGCACGTTCTGCTTGTCCTCGGCCACCTTGTCCGGGCACACGAAGACGCACTTGTATCCGCGCTGCTGCGCGACCAGCGCCAGTCCCACGCCGGTGTTGCCCGAGGTGGGCTCCACGATGGTTCCGCCCGGCTTCAGCTCGCCGGAAGCCTCGGCGGCGTCGACCATCCGCGTGGCGATGCGGTCCTTCGAGCTACCCCCGGGGTTGAGGTATTCCAGTTTCACCGCGACCAGACCGGAGCCCGGCTTGGTGACGGAGTTGAGCTTGACCAGAGGAGTGTTTCCGACCAGGTCGACGACGTGATTGGCGATGCGCATGCCTCCCATAGTTGCACTCATTCGGAACCGTTGTGACTCCGGTCCGTTCTTTCCGAAGCTGTGAGTTACCCTGACGACATGCCTGAAGCCGTGATTGTTTCCACCGCCCGCTCCCCGATCGGCCGCGCCGGTAAGGGGTCCCTCAAGGATCTTCGCCCCGACGAGCTCGCCCGCCAGATGATCGCTACCGCGATCGCCAAGGTGCCCGAGCTCGACGTCGCCGATATCGAGGACATCCACCTCGGCATCGGCCAGCCGGGCGGTGCGGGCGGTTACAACATCGCGCGCGTCGTCGCCGTCGAGCTGGGCCTGGACCACGTCCCGGGCGTCACCGTGAACCGCTACTGCTCGTCGTCGCTGCAGACCACCCGCATGGCGATGCACGCCATCAAGGCCGGCGAAGGTGACGTCTTCATCTCCGGCGGCGTGGAGAGCGTCTCCAGCTTCGCCACCTCCGGTGCCGCCGACGGCCTCCCCAATTCCAAGAACCCGATCTTCGACGAAGCGGCCGCCCGCACCGTGGCGACCGCCGAAGGCGGCAAGGGTGCCTGGCACGATCCGCGCGAGGACGGCCTGCTGCCCGACGTGTACATCGCGATGGGCCAGACCGCCGAGAACGTCGTCACCTACACCGGTATCTCCCGCGAGGACCAGGACCGCTGGGGCGTCCTGAGCCAGAACCGCGCCGAGAAGGCCATCGCCGACGGCTTCTTCGCCCGTGAGATCGACGCGGTGACCCTGCCCGACGGCACCGTCGTGAACACCGACGACGGCCCGCGCGCTGGCACCACCTACGAGAAGATCAGCCAGCTGCAGCCTGTCTTCCGTCCCGATGGCACCATCACCGCCGGCAACGCCTGCCCGCTGAACGACGGCGCCGCCGCCCTGATGATCATGAGCGACACCAAGGCCAAGGAACTGGGTCTGACCCCGCTGGCACGCATCGTCGCCACCGCGGCCACCGGCCTGTCGCCCGAGATCATGGGCCTGGGCCCGATCGAAGCGGTCCGCAAGGTGCTGCGCGTGGCCGGCATGTCGATCAGCGACATCGACATGTACGAGATCAACGAAGCCTTCGCCGTGCAGGTGCTCGGCTCGGCCGACGTCCTCGGCATGGATCACGATCGCCTGAACGTCTCGGGCGGCGCGATCGCGCTGGGCCACCCGTTCGGCATGACCGGTGCCCGTATCACCACGACCCTGATGAACAACCTCGCCACGCACGACAAGACCTTCGGTCTGGAGACCATGTGCGTCGGCGGCGGCCAGGGCATGGCGATGATCATCGAGCGCCTCAGCTGATCTGAGCACGACGACGGGCGGTCCGGAGCTTCTCCGCGCCGCCCGTTTCGCATCGCCGTTCCTCCGCACCAGGGACTTCACCGGAATCGGCGGGACCCGCGCCCATTGCACGAGAGAATCACGCTTGCCCGCGCCGTGCATGCAGCAGGCGAACCCGGTACAGACCATTAAGGAGAGCGCATGCGGTACAACCCGCCCCCGAACTGGCCGCCCCCGCCCCACGCAGGCTGGCGGCCGCCCCCCGGGCTGGCGGCCGGACCCGCGGTGGGGTCCCCCACCGCGTGGCTGGGAGTTCTGGCTGCCGGATCTGCCCGCCGCGGCCGAACCCCGACCCGCGTCGACCGGTGCCCGCCTCGTCGCCGCCGCGAAGCATCCGGTCTGGGCGACGATCGCCACACTGGTGACCGTCGGTGGCATCGTCCTCGCTGTCGTCGGTGTCAACGCCTTCGGGGGATCGACCAGCGCCGACGCCAACCCGCTGCAGGTGGAGGGGCTGGCCTTCGCCGATCCGGCCCAGATCGACGCCGTGACGTTCCCGACCTCCGATGCGACCAACACGACGCCGTTGCGCGAGGACGCAAGCCCGATCGACATCACGCTGAAGAACAACAGCAATGAACCGATCCGCATCACCCGCATCGAAACCAAGGTCCTCGACGCCAAGACGGTCACCTGCAGCCGGCAGGGCGGCGGCGTCGCGGTGTCGGCGTTCTACTCGGTGAAGATCCCGTACAACCCGTGGATGATGACGTTGACCTCGGATGCCGTGACCAGCGACGTCGATTTCACCGTCAAGCCCACCTCCGCCGACCGCATGGTCATCACGGTCGGACCCGAAACCACGGGCAACGGCAAGGCGGTCGTCGTGGCCGTGTCCCTGAAGCTCATCCCCGAATCCGGTGACCCGATCGTGCTCGAACCGCTCGCACTCAGCCAGCCGTCGGCGGTGGATGGCGAACTGCGCGGAATGTCCATGTTCACCGCCTCCGAACCCGGCTGCGCCCAGGAACAGGTGAACGTGCTGGACAACATCATCAAGGCCACCGATGTGCAGTCCCCCGACGTGACCCGCCTGCGCGACGGGTTCCGCGCGGCCACCTGACCGCACCCTCGATGCACTCTGCCGCCCGGAGCAGTCAACGGGTGACTGCGCCGAGCGGCAGAGTGGGACTTGCGGCGACGCCGACGAGCGACGTGCGCCCGAGTAACTAGTCGCTGTTCAGGTAGCTGAGCAGACGCAGGATCTCGACGTACAGCCACACCAGGGTGACGGTCAGGCCGAGCGCGACGCCCCAGGCCGCCTTCTCCGGCGCACCCGCCTTGACCAGCTTGTCGGCGGCGTCGAAGTCCAGGAGGAACGAGAACGCGGCCAACGCGATGCAGACCAGCGAGAAGATGATGGCGATCGGGCCACCGCTGCGGATACCCATGTCGACGCCGAACAGGCCCAACACCAGGTTGCCGAGCATCAGTACGAGCACGCCCACCATGCCGGCCATCAGCATGCGGGTGAAGCGCGGGGTGACGCGGATGGCGCCGACCTTGTAGACGATCAGCATGCCGACGAAGACGCCGATGGTGCCGAGCACGGCCTGGCCGATCATGGCGCCGGCGCTCACGCTGTCGGCGACTACCAGGTTCGCGAACACGAACGAGATGGAACCGACGAACAGCCCTTCGAGGGCCGCGTAGCCCAGCACGATGGCCGGGTTGTCCTGCTTACGGCCGAAGCTGGCGATCAGCACCAGCACGAAACCGCCGATACCACCGACCAGGAGCAGCGGCATGGCCAGCGTCATCTGCGCGGACTCCTGCGCGGCGCCGACGAGGCCGGAACCGCGGGTGGCGATCGCCGCGTAGGCGGCGATGGCGACGGCGATCAGCACGGCGAGGGTCATGCCGGTCTTCATCACGACATCGTCGATGGTGATCTGACGGCTGCTGGTGGGCGCCTGGACGAAGTCCTGCTGGCCCGGCTGCTGGTACGGGTTCGCCTGCTGCTGCCCCGCGCTCCACGCGGCCTGCTGGGCGCCCGGCATGGCCTGGCCGAAACCGGCATAGGGGGCAGGCTGGTTATCGCGGATCACTCCGCGCATAACCGGATTGCTGCTCTCGCGCACTGTTGTAGCTCCTTGCTGAGGGATGGATGCGAACGCTCTTACTTCTCAACGTTCCGCGCGCCGCATTGGTTCCGACTTTACCGACTCTTGAACAGTTTCGTTCATCCCGACCGCGAGGCACCGGCAAACTTGGAACGCGTTCTACCGATCCCGTCCGGCCATCACCTCCCCCGTGCTTGCATGGGAATCGTGTCTGCCCTTGCTTCCAACGCCGATGAAGGTCGCGAGATCGCGCGGCCCACCGAGTCCCAACGCGACCCCGACTGGCTCCGCGATCGCCTGAACGCGTGGATCAAGACCCGCGCGGGCCAGGACGCAGTGGTGACCGGCGTGACGCTGCCCTCCGCCAACGGCATGTCCAGCGAGACGCTGCTGGCAGAGGCCGTGATCGGCGGGCAGCCGCACAGCCTGGTGGTGCGCGTGGCACCCATGGAAGCCAGCGACCCGGTCTTCCCGTCGTACGACCTCGACGGGCAGTTCCGGCTCATCGCGCACGTCGCGGCGACCACCGACCTGCCGCTGCCCAAGCTGTGGTGGTCCGAGCCGGACCCGGAACCGCTCGGCGCCCCGTTCTTCGTGATGAGCCGTGTCGACGGCCGGATCCCGCCGGACGTGATGCCCTACACATTCGGCTCGTGGGTCACCGAGGCGACGCCGGCCGAGCGCACCGCGATGGCCCGCCGCGGTATCGGAGTGGTGGCGCAGATCCACGCCGTACCGCTCGACGGCGCCGAACTCGAGCAGCCACGCCCCGGCGAGACCGCCCTGCAGGCACACCTGCGCCGGCTCCGCGACTTCTACCTGTGGGCCAGCCGCGACGGTGTGAGCGCGCCGCTGATCGACCGCGGCTTCGCGTGGGTGCAGGAGAACATGCCCGCCGAGTCCGACCCAGTGCTCTGCTGGGGCGACGCCCGCATCGGCAACATCATCTACGACGGGTTCACCCCGGCGGCCGTCCTCGACTGGGAGATGGCCGCGATGGGCCCGCGGGAACTGGATGTCGCGTGGATGGTGTTCCTGCACCGCTTCTTCCAGGACCTGACCGAACTGGCCGGGATGGAAGGTCTGCCCGCCTTCCTGACCCGCGATCAGGTGAGCGCGGACTACTTGGCCGAGACCGGCTACGAGCTGCGCGACCTCGACTTCTACACCGTGTACGCCGCCCTGATCCACGCCGTCGTGATGTACCGAATTCAGACGCGCGCCATACATTTCGGCCAGGCGGCCACACCGGAGGACCCCGACGACATGATCATGCATCGCAAGACCCTCGAAGCCATGCTCGACGGCACGTACTGGGAGTCGATCAAATGACGCTCTCCCCCATGGACGACTACCCCATCCATCAGATCCCCGAGGTGATCCGCCACGTCGGCACCTCGGACCGCAACTTCTACGACCGCTACTACTTCAATTGCCATCGTCGGTTGTCCAGCGCCGCAACCACCGCGGACGATCCGTGGTTCATCTTCGGCCTCGGCGTCTACCCGAATCTGGGCGTCGTGGACTGCTTCGCGGTGGTGCGCCGCGGCGACGACCACGTGGTGGTGCGCGGCTCCCGTGCGCTCGGCGCGGACCGAAACGACTTGCAGGTCGGGCCGTTTCGCGTGGAGGTGCTCGACGGCCTGCAGCGTCTGCACATCAGTCTGGAGCCGGGCCACGGCGCCGTCTCCTTCGATTTGCAGTTCACCGCGGATGCGCCGGCGGTGCTCGAACCACGCCACTTCCAGCGCCAGCTCGAACGCGTCACCTTCGACACCCAGCGATTCGTGCAGACCGGAGACTGGTCCGGCACGCTCACCGTCGACGACGACACCTACGTGGTGGATCCGGCCGACTGGCGTGGGAACCGCGACCGGTCGTGGGGTGTGCGGCCGGTCGGCGAGGCTGAACCGCCCGGTCGCCGGGCCGCCGAGACCGCAGCCAACAGCTTCTTCTGGATCTACTCGGTGATGCGCTTCGCCGACTTCGCGGTGGTCGTGGTGGTCCAGGAGACGCGCGACGGTGAACGTATCATGGGCGACGCCCGGCTGGTCTGGGCCGATCCGGCGCGCGAGGTCCAATGGCTCGGTCGCGTCGATCACGACATCACGTTCATCCCCGGAGGACGCGAACCCGCCTCGGCCACACTGCGATTCATCAAGCCGTCCGGGGCCACCACCACCGTCGAATGCCTGCCGCAGCTGGCCAACTTCATCGGCTTCGGCACCGGCTACGGCCTGGAGCAGGATTGGCGCCACGGCATGTGGCAGGGCGAGGAGAAGGTGGAGGCGTTGCGGCTCAAGATCTCTGAGCTCGACGCCACCATGAAGCTCTTCTGCCCGGTGGACTACCTGGCGTCATTCCGGCTCACGTCCGACGACGGCACCGTGCATCACGGCGAAGGTCTCTTCGAGTTCTCCGTGATCGGCCCGCACGATCAGTACGGGTTCGCCGACTACACCGACGTGGCGCCCGAGTAGTGCTCCCAGCCCTGCCGTAGGGCGTCGGTGAAGACCTCGGCAGGCTGTGCGCCGGAGATCACGAAGTGCCGGTCGAGCACGAAGTACGGCACACCCTGGCAGTTGAGTTCCCGGGCGAGCTTCTCGTCGTCGCGCACCGCCTGCGCGTAACGGGTCTCATCGGCGAGCACTTCACGCACCTGAGCCTCGTCGAACCCTTCGTCGACGGCGATCTCGACGAGCCGCTCGTGACTGCCGAACAGTTTGCGCTCGTCGGCGAAGTTCGCGTGCAGCAGCGCCAGCAGCATGTCCTCGGCGCGGCCGCTCTCGGCCGCGAAGTGCACCAGACGGTGCATGTCGAAGGAGTCGCCGAAGTCACGCCCGGAGGTGATGTACGGGAGGCCGAACTCCTTGGCCTTCTCAGCGAGCTGCAGTTCGCCGTTGGCCGAGTCCTCCACCGAGAAGCCGTACTTCTCGGCCAAGTGGTCCACGACGTTGCCCGACGCGCCGCGTTCCTGGTTCGGATCGAGCTCGAAGGACCGGTGGATCACCTCGACCTGATCGGCCTTGTCGAACTCGCCGAGGCCGGCAAGGAACTGGTGCACCCCCAGGTAGCAGAACGGACAGTTGATGTCCGACCAGATCTCGACCTTCATGCGTGCTCCCTTTGCCTCTGTGCGCTCGTTACCTAGTGCGCGTACCTCCATGGAACCATCCCACCCATGCCGCCCGTGGACAAGCTCGCGGGTCGGCACCGCCGGGCCCGCCGGGTGCGGCGACGCAAACCCCGCCTGGCAAAATGTGTATCGCGCCCCCATAGCCCAATTGGCAGAGGCAGCGGACTTAAAATCCGCAAAGTGTCGGTTCGAGTCCGACTGGGGGCACCCTGTCACCGAACGAGAAGAGAAGCACGATGAAGCTGCCCACCGCCCTCAGTCGCGCACTGACCGGAATCCCCTACGTGATCCTCGGCTACGGTGCCGCCACCGCTCCGGGACCTCGCGTCGACGCGGCCGCGGCCATGCTGGCTCCGGTCCGCGGCGCCGTGCCGGTTCCGGTGGACGACGAGGCCGTCGTACGGTTCAACGGCGCCGCGCAGGTGGTGGCCGGCGGCCTGCTGACCGCCGGGATCTACCCGCGCGCCGCAGCCAGTGTCCTGCTGACCGCCGGGATCTACCCGCGCGCCGCAGCCAGTGTCCTGCTGGCCTCGCTCGTTCCCACCACCGTGGCCGGCCACGCCTACTGGAAGCACGAGGAGCCGCAGATGCGCGCGATGCAGCAGATCCAGTTCCTCAAGAACGTCGCCATGGCCGGTGGCCTGCTCGCCATCGCAGCCAAGAAGAAGTAGTTCTCCCATCGGCGCCGGAAACCGTTAGGGCTGAACGGCTTTCGCGACGCTGATGCACTTGGTGATCCACTCGCGTTCATCGGGGTGGAGGTCGCGGCGCATACGCTCGGCGTCCTCCACCGCCCAGTGCGCGTTGAGCACCATGCGCACGATCACCCAGTCCCGGGCCCGCTCGTCGTCGAACCCGGCCGCCTCGACCACGGTGTAGAAGCGTCGCTGAATCGACTCGCGCAGGTACCCGACCATCTCGTCCCAGCGGTTCCACAGCAACGGGGCCACCTCGTAGTGCGGATCTCCGGACATCGGCTGCGGATCGATCACCAGCCACGGTTCGCGCTCGGCGGCCAAGACGTTCTCGTAGTGCAGGTCGCCGTGGATGATCCGCCCGTCGGTCTGCTCGTCGACGACGAAGTCGCGACCGAGGTGCAGCGCCTGATCGATCAGGCGCCGAGGCACCGGCATCTTGCGCGCATCCGCCGCCAACGCCTCGATCCACTCCCCCACGAAACCGCTCAACGGCCGGAACCGCCGCGGCGCCGGCTTGTGCAGCCGCGGATAGAAGTCCGCGACGATCTCGCACGCCCGCAGATCCCACTCGCTGCTCAGGTCTGCCGAACCCAGTCGCTCCAGCAGCATCGCCCGCCGCGCCGGATCGACGCGGTACAGCGACACCGCGCCGTCCCCGCCCCACAACTGCAGCGCCACGTGCTCCTGCTCGGTCTCGGCACTGCCGTCGAAACCCACCTTGAGCACCGACGCACGACCGTCGGCCTCCCGCACCGGAAGCACCACCGAAGCGAAGCCGTGCCTCGCGGCGCCGTCGAGGCGCAGCCGCCACTCCGTCAGCAGGTCGTCGCACCGCCGCGGCAGCCCGTCCAGCCACGCCGCCCAGTCCGGCCCCAACTCGCGCTGCTTGAGCAGTCCCGCCGGAATCTCCACGGCCCCAGCCTATTGACCGCGGCAGCTTAGAATCGGACCATGCTGGCAAAGGTGTGCGGATTGACCGCGGTCGACGACGTCGAGGTGGCGGTGAGCGCTGGGGCCGGCGCGATCGGCGTGGTGATGAACCGGAACAGTCCGCGCGCGGTGCCCGCCGACCTGGCCCGGCGCATCATCTCCGCCGCCGACGGCGCGGTGGAGACCGTGCTCGTGGTCAACGACATGCCCGCCGCCGACGCGGCCCGCCTGGCGCACGAGATCGGCGCGTCGATCCTGCAACTGCACGGCACCTACACCGCGGCGGACTTCGCGGCGGCCGGGGCGCTGTTCCCCCGGCTGTGGCGCGCCACCTCCCTCGCCCATCACCCGGACCTGCGCGTGGGCGCCTACGGCGAGGAGGCGCTGCTCCTGGATGCGCCGCGCCCCGGCTCCGGTGAGCAGTGGGATCTCTCCGCCCTCGCGGGCAATACACCCGACGGGCACTGGCTGCTCGCGGGCGGTCTGCGCCCGGACAACGTGGCGGCCGCCATCGCCGCGGTCCGCCCCTGGGGCGTCGACGTCTCCAGCGGCGTCGAGTCGTCACCGGGGGTCAAGGACCACGGACTGATTCGGGACTTCCTCGCCGCGGTGTGACGGCACTCATCCGAAAATCTCCTTGCCAACAAAAGTGTTAGTCAGTAACACTTGTTGGCATGTCCTCCGCGTTGTTTCGCCTCGGCCGCTTCTCGTTCCGCCACAAGTGGTGGGTGATCGGCGGATGGGTGGCGGTTCTCGCGATCATGATCGGCCTGGTCCTGGGGCTCAATCCGAAGTTCGCCAAGGACTTCGAGCTCCCCGGCACCGACGCCGGGATCGCGATGGAGCAGATGGAGTCGCAGTTCCCCGCCCTCACCGAGCAGCAGATGAAGGCACGCACCACCGTCGTCATCGCCGCCGAGGACGGGCTGGCCGCGCACACGGCGCAGATCGAGACGCTGACCAAGGACCTCGCGGCCCTGCCGTCGGTGACCGATCCCAAGCAGATCGTCGACCCGGTGCTGGTCGCCAAGGCCGACCCGGCGATGGCCTCGCAGGTGCTCTCCGATGACGGCAAGATCGGCCTGATCAGCGTCGGCCAAGACATCGACCTGATGGAGCTGAAGCCCGCCGACAAGAGCGCCCTGGTCGACGTCCTCGAACGCAACAGCGGCAACGGCCTGCAGGTGGAAGCCACCAGCGGCGTGATGGGCGCCATGGATTCCGGCGGCACCGCCGAGGCCATCGGCTTCGGTGTCGCGTTCGTGGTGATGATCGTGGCCTTCGGCGCGTTGATCGCCGCCTTCATCCCGCTGGTGACCGGCCTCGTCGGCGTCGGCCTCACGATGCTGCTGCTGATGGCCAGCGCGTCGTTCATGACCGTCAACCAGGCGGCCACCGGCATCGTCCTGATGCTCGGCATCGCCGTCTCCATCGACTACGCGCTGTTCATCGTGTCCCGGTTCCGCAACGAGACCAAGCGTGGCGGCGACCCCGCCGATGCGGCCGGTCGTGCCGTGGGTACCGCAGGCACGGCGGTGGTGTTCGCCGGCCTGACCGTGATCATCGCGGTGGTCGCTCTGATGGTGATCGGCATTCCACTCATCACCCAGATGGGCCTGGGCGCCGCCCTCGCGGTGCTGGTGGCCGTGCTCTCGGCGATCACACTGATCCCGGCGCTCCTCGGCGCCGTCGGACGGTTCGCCTTCACGCCGCGTATCCCCTGGATCAAGCACGCCGAACCGTCCGACGACGTCGATACCCTCGGCGTCAAGTTCGGCCGCGCCGTCGTGGCCAAGCCGCTCCCGTTCATCGTGGTGGGCCTGGCGATCCTGGTGGCCGCCGCCATCCCGGTCAAGGGCATGGAACTGGGCTTGGAGATGACCGCCGACGACGAGATCGCGGCCCAGCAGCTCGTCAAGCAAGGCTTCGGCGAGGGCATCAACGGGCAGCTGTTCGTGGTGGTCGCCACCGACGATGACGCCGATGTGACCGCTGCGGCCGACCGCGCCGTGACCGACATCAAGGCACTGCCGGACGTCTACCGGCCCGAGACCGTCGCCTGGATGGGTAACGGCACCGACCCCGCCAACCCCAATGCCGGCGCCGACACCGCCCTGATCGTGGTGACCCCGCAGAGTTCGCCGTCGTCGACCCAGACGCACGACCTCATGGAGGCCATCCGCGCGCTGGACCCGACGATCGAGCAGCAGGGTGCCCAGATCCACGTCGGTGGACAGACGGCGATCATGTCGGACCTGTCGGCCAAGCTCAACAGTGCGCTGATCCCGTACATCGCCGTCGTCGTCGGCCTGGCGTTCCTCATCATGATCGCCGTGTTCCGCTCGATCTGGGTGCCACTGATCGGCACCATCGGCTTCGTCTTCTCGGTTCTGGCGACGTTCGGCATCGCCACGGCGGTGTTCACCGACGGTTGGCTGGGCCTGATCGAATACCCCCGGCCGCTACTCAGCTTCCTGCCGATCTTCCTGGTGGGCGTGGTCTTCGGCCTCGCCATGGACTATCAGGTGTTCTTGGTGACCCGCATGCGCGAGGAATTCCTGCACGGGATGTCACCGAAGGACGCGATCGTGGCCGGCTATCGCCACGGCGGGCGCGTGGTGACCTCGGCGGCGATCATCATGATCAGCGTCTTCGCTGCCTTCATGCTCTCCCCGGAGACCACCAACAAGATGATCGGCTTCGCGCTCGCGGTGGCCGTGTTCTTCGACGCCTTCATCATCCGCATGATCGTGGTGCCCGCGGTGATCTCACTGCTCGGCGAGAAGGCGTGGGGTCTGCCGCGCTGGCTCGACAAACTGGTCCCCAACTTCGACGTCGAGGGCAGCTCGGTCCGCCACCGCGGTGTCACCACCACCGCGGAGGAACCGGTCCCGCTGACATGACCGCTACCCCGCAGCCCGGGGTGCGCGCACAGAACAAGGCGCGCACCCGGGCGGCCATCCGCTTCGCCGCCCTCGACCTGGTGACCGAGCAGGGCTATCACGCGACGACGGTGGCGCAGATCGCCGCGGCGGCCGGCGTCTCGCACACCACGCTGTTCCGGTATTTCGAATCCAAGGAACAGGTCCTCGTCAGCGACGACCTGGAAGATGCTCGGCACGAGCTGTTCGAGAACGCGCCCGCCGGGCTCAGCCACTTCGATCTGATCCGACACATCATGCGCGGGCTGTTCGACCTCGCCATGGCCGACGAGTGGGCGTCGAATCCGGGTCGCGCATATCTGCTGCGCACCGAACCCACCCTTCGGATGGCCCATCAACTCGCCGCGGACAGCATGCTTCAGGAAGGCCTGACCCTCATCGCCGAATACACCGGCACCGACGAGAGCGCGCTATCGCTGCGGGTCTTCATCGCTGCGGTGTCCGGGGTGCTCATGCACATCCTCGACCGGGTCGCCATGCCGAACGAGGACACGCTGGCCGAGGTGCTGGATGCCCTGGACCTGCTCGAACAGGGCCTCCCGCTGTAATCTCACACAGCATGACCACACCCGCCGATCGCAGCGGCAGCATCCTGGGGCCCTACCGCCTGGTCCGATTGATCGGACGCGGTGGCATGGGCGAAGTCTACGAAGCCGTCGACACCGTCAAGGACCGCTCCGTGGCGCTCAAGCTGCTGCCGCCGCACCTGGCCCACGACGAGGACTACCGGACCCGCTTCCTTCGGGAATCGCAGACCGCGGCCCGCCTCAGCGACCCGCACGTCATCCCCATCCACGACTTCGGCGAGATCGACGGCCAGCTGTTCCTGGACATGCGCATCGTCGACGGCCAGGACCTGCGAGCACTCATCCGGCAGGGTCCGCTGCCCGCGGATCAGGCCGTCGCGATCGTCGAGCAGATCGGCGGCGCCCTCGACACCGCCCACCACGCCGGGTTGACCCACCGCGACGTGAAGCCGGAGAACATCCTGCTCGACGGCCGCGGGTTCGCGTACCTGGTGGACTTCGGTCTGGTGCAATCGGTCGGCCAGAGCTCCCTCACCGCCACCGGGTCGGCCATCGGGTCGTTCAACTACATGGCACCCGAGCGATTCGGTACCGACGCGCCGGTCGGACCGCCCGCCGACGTCTACGCTCTCGCCTGCGTGCTCTATGAATGCCTCACCGGGGCAAAACCTTTCGGCGACGACAGCATGGAACAGATCATCGCCGGCCATCTGCATCGACCGCTGCCTCCCACCGGCGGCCCGCTGGATTCGGTGATCGCCCACGGCACCGCCAAAGACCCGACGCAACGATTCGCCTCGGCCGGCCAGTTGGCCGCCGCCGCGCAGCGGGCTCTGGCCGGCCAGCCGCCCTCGATGCCCTATGCCGCCACCCAGGTGGCGCCGGCCGGGATGACCTCACCCACCGCACCCCAATACCCCAAGCCGGGCCAGTATCCGATGCCGGAGCAGTACCCGGTGGCGGGGCGCTCGAGCGGCTCCGCCAACATCGTGCTCGCCGCCATCGCCGCCGTCGCCGTGCTCGCGGCCGTCGGTACCGCGATCTGGCTGTGGCCCCGAGGCAACGACGACCAACCGGTCGCCGTCACCACCGTCCTGCAGGCACCCGGCGCTGCGGACACCGAATCCTCCGTCGCCGCCGAGCCCCGCACTTCCGCGCCGACGAGCGCAGCCGCCACCAACGCACCGCTGACGAACGCCCGCGGCCCCGGCGACCTCGGATTGTCCACTCCCATCACGACACCGGCATGCACCGGCGAGACCGTCACCTTCGTCTACAACGCCGTGACCCCCGGCGCCTACGCGCAAGAGATCGCCACGGCGCTGCGACAGCATCCCGGCGCCTCCTACCTGCGCACCGACCAATCGTGCGCGTCGCTCAAGCAGGCGGAGAACGGCAATCCGATCTACGCCGTCTTCTATCACGGCGCCACCTTGGCCCAGACCTGCGCCACCCGGAACCGCCTCGGCGGCGGCAGCTACTCGCGGCGCCTGGACGACTCGACACCGGTGGGGACCGAGGTCTGCTGAGAAAGCCGACGAGGCCTACCACCAACGACCCCGGAATCGCCCGCTGTGATTCTCGCTACACTGCGGCGGCCACTTGCACCGCTGATCCCTGCGAATACACCTTCTGCCAGCACTATCAGCCCGAAGTGCCATGTGGAGAGAACTGCGCAATTCGTTCACCTTGAGGCGCTACCATCCACTCGTGCTGGAAGAGTTGAACAAGAAGGCCAAGAACGTCGGTCTGCACGTCGCCGATGCCAAGAAGCCGAAGCTGTACACCATCCGCAAAGTCAAGAACGGCAAGCTCGTCGCCAAGAACGTGACGGGCGATGACGCGATGCAGATCATCAAGAAGTACAAGTGATCCCGGGTGCCCGGGCGGTGGCGCAGGCAGCGCTCCGGCCCGCGCGCCTGCTGCTCGACCTCCCCGACCGGTTCACCACCCAGCACCGTGACCTGACCGGTCAGCTCATCGTCATCACCGGGGCCTCGTCGGGCATCGGCGAAGCCGCCGCCCGACAGTTCGCCGCCGAAGGCGCGGAGATCGTCGCCGTGGCCCGCGACCTCGAACGACTCACCGCCGTATGCGGGGACCTCACACAAGCGGGTGCCACCGCTCATCCGATGATCGCGGATCTAGCCGACGTCGAGGCCGCCGGTGAACTCGCCGCGCAGATCCAGACCCGCTTCGGCACACCGGATGTCTTGGTCAACAACGCCGGCCGCTCGATCCGCCGTTCCGTCCTGGACACCGTCGATCGCTTCCACGACTACGAGCGCACCATGGCGCTGAACTACTTCGGCGCGGTGCGCCTGACCACCGCGCTCCTACCCGGCATGCAAGAGCGCGGTCGCGGCCGCATCATAAACGTGGTGACGTGGGGAGTCGCTGCCGGCTCGATGCCGAAGTTCAGCGCCTATCACGCGTCCAAGGCCGCGCTGGCCGCCTTCGGCCGCAGCCTGGACGACGAGTGCCGCGGCACGGGCGTCACCGTACCAACGTCGGTTTCCCGCTGGTGCGCACACCCATGATCGCGCCGACCGCCGACTACGACGACGCCGTCGCGCTGTCCGCGGACGAAGCCGCGAGCTGGATCGTGCGAGCTGCACGTACCGGACAGGCCGAGATCTACCCCCGATACGCGGTGGCGCTGCGAGCCATCGCGGAGGTCTCGCCGCGCTGGGCGGGCGCCCTGATTCGGCGGTCCGGAATCTGAGACACTAGCGGGCATGGCTGATTTCATGTCCCGCGAAGACCTCGATTTCCTGCTGTACGAATGGCTCGACGTCGCCGCGCTCACCGAGCGTCCGCGTTTCGCCGAGCACTCGCGCGAGACCTTCGACGCGGTCCTGGACCTCAGCCACGACATGGCTGCCAAGCTGTTCGCTCCGCACAACAAGAAGTCGGACCAGACCGAGCCGCAGATCGGCCCCGACGGCAAGGTTGTGCTGCTCGACGAGGTGGCCACCGCGGTGCGTGCCTTCGCCGAGGCAGGCCTCAACGCCGGTTCCTTCGACGAGGAACTGGGTGGAATGCAGTTGCCGCACACTGTTTCCCGCGCATCCATGGTCAATTTCCAGGCGGCCAACGCGGCCACCTCGTCGTACGGGTTCCTGACCGTGGGCAATGCGAATCTGCTCGCCAAGTACGGATCGCCGGAGCAGATCGACACCTGGGTTCGCCCCATGCTGGAGGGACGCTTCTCCGGAACCATGTGCCTGTCCGAACCGCAGGCCGGATCGTCGCTCGCCGACATCACCACGCGCGCCCTCCCGAACGGCGACGGCACCTACGCCATCACCGGCACCAAGATGTGGATCTCCGCCGGTGATCACGAGATCACCGAGAACATCGTGCATCTGGTGCTGGCCAAGGCGCCGGGCGGCGGGCCCGGTACCAAGGGCATCTCGTTGTTCGTGGTCCCCAAGTTCCTCACCGACGGCACCCGGAACGACGTCGCACTGGTGGGACTGAACCACAAGATGGGAAATCGCGGCACCACCAACACACTGCTGAACTTCGGCGACGGCACCTTCGGGGTCGACGGGGTCGACGGCGCCGTCGGCTACCTCGTCGGCGAGGAACACCACGGGCTGCGCTACATGTTCAACATGATGAACGAGGCGCGGATCGGTGTCGGTTTCCTGGCGACCGCCCTCGGCTACGCGGGATACCTGCAATCGGTGGAGTACGCGAAGACGCGCGAGCAGGGTCGCCCGATCGACGTCAAGGGTCCGGACGTGGCACCGGTCCCGATCATCGAGCACGCCGACGTCAAACGAATGCTGTTGGCGCAGAAGGCCTACGCCGAAGGCGCCCTGGCGCTCGGTCTGTACGCCTCCCGACTGGTCGACGAGGAGACGACGGCCCCCGACGAGGCCGACCGCGCCCGCGCGCACACCCTGCTGGAGGTGCTCACCCCGATCGTGAAGAGCTGGCCGAGTCAGTGGTGCTTGGAAGCCAACAGCCTGGCCATCCAGGTGCACGGCGGTTACGGCTACACCCGCGAGTTCGACGTGGAGCAGTACTACCGCGACAACCGACTCAACCCCATTCACGAAGGCGCACACGGGATTCACGGCCTCGACCTGCTCGGCCGCAAGGTGATCATGGACTCCGGAGCCGGTTTCGCGGTTCTGGCCGACGCCATCGGCGCCACCGTCGCGCGCGCCGCTGCGGCCGGCGGAGAAGCCGCGACGTACTCCGAGGCACTCGCGACCGCACTGGCCCGATTGGCCGAGGTGACCGCGACGGCGTGGGCCTCCGGCGACCCGGCGGTCGCCTTGGCGAATGCCACCGCCTACCTGGAGGCGGCAGGTCACATCGTGGTCGCCTGGATGTGGTTGGAACAGTTGCTGGCCGTCGGCGACCGCGAGGGCGCCTTCTTCAGTGGCAAGCGCGCCGCGGCTCGCTACTTCTTCATCTACGAGCTCCCGAAGACCGGCCCCCAGCTCGACCTGATCGCCTCGTGCGACCGGACGACCCTGGACGCCGACCCCTCCTGGTTCTAGGCGGTCGTTACACCGTCATCGGATTGCTCCGAACACGGTCTTCACCGGCCGTCAGACCGGAAGATGCATGTCGCGACCCGTCCTTCATGTCGACGTGCTGCAGCACGAGCGACGCGAGGGACGGGTCGCGACACCGGGGTTGAAAGCTAGTGCTCGGCGAGCCAGGCCATCATGTCGTCGAGAACCTGCTCCTGCTCGGGCTCGTTGAAGATCTCGTGGAACAGCTCGGGATAGATCTTGATGGTCACGTCACCGCCACCGCCGAGCTCGCCGATGAGACGCGTGCCATCGGCGTTGGCCAGCACGTCGGCACCGCCGTGCAGCGCCAAGGTCGGCACCCGCAGCGCAGGAAGCCGCTCCGGGAACGACGTCATCGCGCCGACGAGGGCACCGCCGAGACCGGCCGGGATCTTGCCGTGCCACACCAGCGGATCGGCTTCGTAGGCGGCGACGACCTGCGGGTCGCGACTGACACCCGATGCGGGCAGCGCCGTGGCCGGCAGCCAGGGCAACAGGCGACCCAGCACCGGCGCCAGCTTCACCATCACCGGCGGCAGATCGTCGCCGGGGACCACCGCGGGCCCGGACAGCACCAGGCCGGTGAGCTCGTCGGGGTTGTTGAGCGCATAGTCGAGCGCGATCGCACCGCCCATGCTGTGCCCGATCACGTAGAGCGGCAGGCCGTCGCGCTGCACGCCGCCGATCACCCGCTCCAGGTCGGCGCCGAAATCACTGAAGTCGTTGACGCCCAACCGTTTACCGCCGGAGCGCCCATGACCGGCGTGATCGGGGGCGATCACCACGTAACCCGCCGAGGTCAGACGTTCGACGACGTGCCCGTATCGTCCGGCGTGCTCACCGAGACCGTGCACCAGAGCGACGACGCCGAGGGCATCTGCGTCAGGACGGTGGACGTCGTAGACGATGGTGCGTCCGCGTCGACCCTGTAGCGACCGCTCTTCGGAAATCATCAAGGCTCCTTGCTCTACTGCTCGGCCGGAGTGGGCTCGGCGCCGCCGGCGATGTCCGGACGCGCGAACGGCGTGCGTTCCCACAGCAGCGGGAAGATCAGTCCGCCGAGCAGGCCACCGATCAGCGGTGCGAGCCAGAACAGCCACAGCTGGGCCGGTGCGCCGTCGCCGTTGAAGAAGGCGACCGCCGTGGAGCGCGCCGGATTGACCGACGTGTTGGAGATCGGGATGGAGATCAGGTGAATCAGCGTCAGCGAGAGACCGATCGCCAGCCCGGCGAATCCGATCGGCGCCCGACCGTGCGTCGCACCCAGAATGATGATCACGAAGAAGCCGGTCAGGATGATCTCGGCGGCGAAGACCGCACCGATGTTGTACAGACCCGGCGAATGATCGCCGTAGCCGTTGGCGGCCATGTTCCCCGTCGCCTCGAATCCGGGCTTTCCGCTGGCGATGAAGTAGAGCGCCGCGCCGGCCAGGAGGCCGCCGATCACCTGCGAGAGCCAATAGCCCGGCAGATCCTTCCACTGGAAGCGCCCGCTGACGGCGGCGCCCAGGGTGACCGCCGGATTGAAGTGTCCACCGGAGATCCACCCGACGGCGTACACCATGGTGAGGACCGTCAGGCCGAAGGCCAGGGCCACGCCCAGGAAGCCGATGCCGAGCTGCACCTTGCCCACGGCCCCATCACCGTCGACCAGGAATTTGGCTGCGAAGATCGCGCTGCCGCAACCGCCGAAGACCAACCAGAAAGTGCCGAACGCCTCGGCCAACCACTTGGCCGGCATGGACTCAGAACGCACGAGGACTCCTCGATAGGTGAACGATGTCACTCAATCGTAGAAGACGAGGCCCTCAACTCCCCGTACGGTCGGGTTTCCCACCGAACCCGAGCAGTCCGACCATCCCGCGGCCGGCCGATTCGATCACCCCGAGCGGCCGCATGGCCACCTCGCCGAGCGCCACCAACTGCTCCACCTGGCCGACGACTCGTTCCAGTCGGGTGACCACACCGGCCATCCGATTCACGGTGGTGTCGACGTTGTCCAACGACGAGTTCAATCGCGCCAGGGTGGTCTCCAGATTGTCGATCGCCCCGTCGAGATCGTCGATGGTGCCGGTCAGCCCCGCCAATACCGGGCCCATGTCCCCGAGGATCCCCTCGACCTGTCCCACGGTCTGGTCGGCGTTCATCGCCGCCTGCGCCAGCTTGCGCAGCCGTTGGCGCTCGCGAGCCGGTCGATCACTCATGGGATTGATGGCCATGAAGTGATTATGACCGCCCGGGAATAGGTTTCGGTTGCGTTCCGTTGCACCGGGCGAGATACTTCAAATCTGAACTAACTGGAGGAACCATGCCTGCCGTGACCGCAGACACCCTGACCCTGCCGCGCCTGTCCCAGGCCGGTCCCGCCGATTCCGAGCGCACCGTCGTCTCGGTGACCACCGGACCGCGCTCCTACGAGGGCGAGGGCTTCCCCGTGGTCCGCGCCTTCGCCGGAGTCTCGGCGAAGGCCCTGGATCCGTTCATCCACATGGACCAGATGGGCGAGGTGGAGTACGAGCCGGGCGAGGCCAAGGGCACCTCCTGGCATCCCCACCGCGGCTTCGAGACCGTCACCTACATGATGGACGGCCTGTTCCAGCACCAGGACTCCGCGGGCGGCGGCGGCCTGATCACCGATGGCGCGACCCAGTGGATGACCGCCGGATCGGGCATCCTGCACATCGAGACCCCACCCGCCGAGCTGGTCGAGTCCGGCGGCACGTTCCACGGCATCCAGCTGTGGGTCAACCTGCCGGCCAAGGACAAGTTCCTCACCCCGCGCTACCAGAACCTCGAGGGCGGGCAGTCGGCTCTGGTGTCGTCCTCGGACGGCGGAGCCCTGCTGCGGGTGATCGCCGGCGACGTCGACGGCCACGCCGGTCCGGGATCGACTCACACGCCGATCGCCTTCGCGCACGCCACCATCGCGCCCGGCGCACAACTGTCGGTGCCCTGGCGGGACGACTTCAACGGCCTGGTCTACGTGCTCTCCGGCAACGGCACCGTCGGTGTGGAGCAGCGACCCATCACCGGCGGCCAACTCGCCGTCCTGGGCAAGGGCAACCGGATCACGGTGGCCGCCGACGCCCACGGACAAGATGCGCATCGCCCCGCGATGGAGGTGTTGCTGCTGGGCGGGCAGCCCATCCGCGAGCCCGTTGCCGCCTACGGACCGTTCGTGATGAACACCCGCGAACAGTTGGTCCAGGCCATCGAGGACTACCAGGCCGGTCGCCTCGGGGTGATCCCGGACGACGCGCTGATGCCGCACGTCGCACGATGAGCCTGCGGATCGACGACGCCGATCCGCGGGGTCGGGCGTGGCGACTGTTCATCGAGACCAGCGCCCGCCTGACCACCGCGATCGACGAGCAGCTACGCGAGCAGTCGGAGATGAGCCTGTCCGACTATCACGTCCTGCTCCTGCTCTCCGAGGCACCCGACCAGCGTCTGCGCATGAAGGAGATCGCCCAGCGCATGGTGTTCACCGCCTCGCGGCTGACCTATCAGGTCGACACTCTGTGCAAGCGCGGCTGGGTGCGCCGGGAACGGGTTCCCCAGGACGGTCGCGGCAGCTACGCGATCCTCACCGACGAGGGTCGCGCGGCGTTCGCGACCGCCGCGCGCGGCCACCGCAAGGTGGTCGACGATCTGTTCTTCCAAGCTCTCTCCCCCACCGACGGTCAGCAGCTGGTCCACCTCATGTCCCAGCTCGCCGCCCGTCTCGACCGAACGGAGTAGACGATGTCCGTCCAGCTGCACTCCGCCGCCGACCGGCACTACTGGGCCAACGAATGGCTCACGTCCTGGCAGAGCTTCCCCGCGACCGGCAACTACGACCTGTTCGGCAACGCGCACGGCGTCCTCGTGGTGCACAACGACGACGTCGTCGCCGCGGGCGAGGGCCTGGACGCTCACCAACACCAGAATATGGAGATCCTCACCTGGGTGCTGGAAGGCGCCGTGGCGCACCGCGATTCGCATGGCCACGAGCTGGTGCTGCGACCCGGAACCCTCGGGTACATGCGGGCCGGGCGCGGTATCACCCATTCCGAGCGCAACGCCGACACTCGCTACAGCGGCGACCGGCTGCGCGTGGTGCAGATGTGGGTGGCCCCGCACAGCGACGGACTCGATCCCGCGCACGCGGAGTATGACGTCACCGAGGCACTCGCCTCGGGGGAACCCGTCGTCGTCGCCTCCGGCCGCGACGAGCACCGGGAGACCCGCGCGGTGGAGATCGCGAACCGTTTCGCCGCGCTGCACGTGGCCACGCCGCGCGCCGGCCAGCGGATCGCGCTGCCCGCAGCCCCGTTCGGCCATCTGTACGTGGCCCGCGGACAGGTCGCGGTGAACGACGCCGAGCCGGTCACCGAAGGCGACGCGTTGCGGACCACCGCGGCCGGGCCGCTGACCGTCACCGCCGTCGAGGACTCCGAAATTCTCTACTGGGAGATGCATGCGGGCTTCGACGTGTGACAGTGGAGGCATGACTGAATTGCCCCTCGCCGAGAACATCGACGCCCACATGGGACTGGCCCGCACCGATCTCACCGAGCTCGTGAGCTTCGCCTCCGTGCACGGCGACGTCGCGCACGCCGCAGCCAATCGCTCCAGTGCCGACTGGGTGGCGGGCAAGTTCACCGAGCTCGGCTTCGACTGCGAGGTGGTGGACACGTCGGACGGCTCCCCGGCGATCGTGGGCTACCGCCCCGGACCGGAGGGCAGTCCCACGGTGGCGCTGTACAGCCATCACGACGTTCAGCCCGCCGGCGACGAATCTCTGTGGGAATCACCGCCGTTCGAACTGACCGAGCGTGCGGGGCGCTGGTACGGGCGCGGCGCAGCCGACTGCAAAGGCAACCTCGTCGCCCACCTGACCGCCCTGCGGGCCGTCGGAGAGAAGGCCTCCTGCGGAATCCGCATCATCATCGAAGGCTCGGAGGAGGCCGGCGGCGAGGGACTCGAAGACCTGGTCCGCACGCGCCCGGAACTCTTCGACGCCGACCTGATCGTGATCGGCGACGCGGGCAACATCGAGGTGGGCGTGCCCACCCTCACCACCAGTCTGCGCGGCGTGGTGAACGTGCGCGTCCAGGTCGACGCGCTCGACACCGCCGTGCATTCGGGCCAGTTCGGCGGGCCTGCACCCGACGCGATGGCCGCTCTGATCGCGCTGCTCGCCACCCTGCGCGACGCCGACGGCAACACCACGATCGATCACCTGCCCGCCGACCAGCGATGGACCGGCGCGGACTACCCGCCGGAGCGTTTCCGCCCGGATGCGGGAGTGCTGCCCGGCGTCGACCTGTTGGGTTCGGGCACCCCGGCCGATATGGCCTGGGCGCGGCCGGCGGTCACCGTCATCGGGATCGACGCCCCGAGTATCGCCGAGTGCGCGGCCGCCATCATTCCGTCGGCGGCGGCCCTGCTGAACCTGCGGATCCCGCCGGGTATCGCGCCGAGCGACGCCTATGCCGCACTCGTCGCTCACCTGGAACGGCATGTGCCATGGAGCTGCTCGGTGTCGATCAGCTCCGACGCAGCCGGATGCCCGTTCGCGCCGCGCACCGACGGCCCCGGTTACACGGCGCTGACCGCTGCGATGACCCAGGCCTACGACGGCACCGCCGTGGTCCACTCCGGCCAGGGCGGCTCGATCCCCCTGTGCAACGTCCTCTCCGAGGCCGTGCCCCGCGCGGAGATCGCACTCCTCGGCGTGGAGGAGCCGCAGTGCCGGATTCACGCGCCGAACGAGAGCGTCGATCCGGCGGAGATCCGCCGGACCGCCCTCGCCGAGGCGATCCTGCTGAGCAGCTTCTAGCGCTCGCCGCCGACCCGTCGACTCGTCGGGCGCCTGACTCCGGCGGGACCCGGGCGGTCCCCGTGACCGCCCGGCCCGCCCTGTGACAGGCCCACACTATGAAATTTTCAAATAACGCATCGCGCCGGGAACCGCTCCCGACACTGGTTTCACGCGCCTCACGCGGCGCTGGCTGACAAGGTCAAGGTTCGTCGCGCATTCGACCGGATCGGTTCACGACGACGCTTCGGATGGTCGGGATCGGCCGGCGGGATGAACCACGGCTGCCGATCGCGGCCGATGAACACCTCCCACCCACCGTGATGGATGAGGGTGTGGTGCCGGCGGCAGAGCAGGACACCGTTGTCCAAGCTCGTCACTCCGCCGTGCTCCCAATGCTCCACGTGGTGCCCGTCGCACCACGACGGCGGAACACCGCAACCGGGAAAGGCGCAACCACGGTCCCGCAGCACAAGCGCCTTGCGGATGCCCGGGGTGAACAGTCGCTTCTCGCGGCCCACATTCAGCGGCACACCGTGGTCGTCCAGCAGCGCCAGAGCCACCGCAGCCTCGCACATGATCAGCTCCGCCGTGCGCGCCGAGATCGGTCCGCCGAACCCGAGCCACGGCACGGCGGTGCCGTCCTCAGACATCGGGATTGAAATCGTCTGTCCCGCACGAAGTCCTGCGCCGGAATCGAGTACCTGTCCGTTCATCACCACCGCAGCGGGCACCGACAACGTCACGTGCGGCAGCACTCCGCCGGACTCGGGACGCTCCGAATGCGACAGATACGTGCGGATCACCTGGGCCATCGCATCGGCACGCCGCCGCTTGGCCGACCGCCGATCGGACGAACCGTCCGGCTCGGGCACCGGCCGCGTGAGCGGATCCAGCGCCGCGCTGAGTTCCTCGGCGGCCACGATGTCGAAGTCGATCGTGACGGCCACCCGCCCATCGTCGGTGCGGTTCAGGGTCATCTCGTTCAGGTCGTCACGTTCGGCGACCGGAACCTCCCCGTCCGCCGGAACCTCCGGGGCCAGCTTGATCGCCCACGCCCGGGCCTTCTCCCTCACCCGCGCCGGCGAGGTCTGCACCAGCAACGAATGCACGATCTTCCGGCGATCGTCGTCGGACAACTCCACCCGACCCGCCACGTGCCCGAGACCAGACACCACCGCATCACCGTGTTCCGCCGACACCGCACCATCGCGCAATCCACGGGTCACCGGTGCGAGGTTCTCGTCGGCGATCGCCTGCCCGAGTCGGCCGGCGCGATAGGCGACGGCCGGTGCCGCCCCGAGTTCGGCGAGGATCGCCGCGCCCGACCGCACGTGCTTGCGTACCGGTAAACCGACCCGCTCGATCGCGGCGCACACCGCGGCGACCGAATAGTCGACCACATTGCGCAATCGCAAAACCGCCGCGGCTACGGCCAGGAGTTCGCGGTCGTCGTCGACCGCCCGCGCCCGGGCCAGGAACTGCCCGAGATTCGCCGGCGTATCGATGTCGGTACCGACGGGGATAGTGAGGTCGTCGCTGATCAGATCGGCGAAGGCCGTGAGGGTTGCTGCGTCCATGACGCCCACTCCTCAGGTTGCGAGAAGCCCAATAGCGTTGGAACCGGTCGAGCCCGTGACGATCAGCCTCGTAGCCACTCATGTTCCGCGAGTTCGGAATCATTGATCCCCATCTCGACTACGTCTATGTTACCTCTCACCTAAGACAGGAACGCGCGTGCGAGCCAGGCTGTTGATAACCGATTTTCGTCGCGCTAGCAGCGGCCGGCGGGGAACTTGTCGAGGTTGCGCAGCAGCCACTTGCCGACGCGCGTGACCATCGCGGTGCCGTCGGCGAACGACCCGCTCCGCGGCAGCGCCGCCACGCTCACGCCGTACTGGCCACGCGGGGTGGTGATCACCGCGAGCTGACGCACCACCTCCTTACCGTTGGTGTCCGACGCCGGACCCCAGCCACCCTTGACCGCGGCACGAACACCGCGAGAACGGGGCTGGGCGACACCCCACTGCTGATTCGGCGCCACGTGACCCATGTAGTCGAGCACCTGCCCGGTATCCGGAAGGCACGGAAGATGCGCCGCGAAGATCGCTTGATCGGCCAGTGCCCAGGGCGTATGACCGGGGTAGCTGCGCGGCTGATCGACCTCCGAGGACACCCTGGTCCGCAGATCGTGCCCCTCGCGCAGGACCGCCGTGACCGCGTCTACCGAGCGCTGACCCCCGCCGAGCACCCGCCACAGATCCTCGGCCGCCGGATTGTCGGAGAACTCGATGGCCTTGAGTTCCTGCGGAAGCGCCGCCGCACCGACATGACGCTGGGCCGCGATCGAGACGGGGACCTTCAACGTCGACCACGCGCGCGCAGACTTCAATGAGCCGAACGAAATCGGTACGTCGCCGCCCACCGGCGTGATGGCGATGCCCACCTGCCCGGGCAGCGACTTCGCCATCGATTTGGTGAGGCTTCGGAAGCTCTTGTCCAACTGAGCCTTCGGCACGGCGGCCGCGCCGAGGCTCCCATTTCCGAGGCCGAACGGGAGGTCCACGGCATGGGCCGCTCCCGCCCCCGACACCGCCGAGCAGGTCACTACGACCGCCGCTCCCACCCCGACCAGCACACGACGCAATGTCACCACACGAGCCCCTTCTGCCCCACCTATAACAGAAGTAACACTAGGGAGCGCTGGGCCGCGGGCCAAGCCGCGGCGTCAGCCTGAGACCGCGCCGTGTCCCGCCCGTTACGCATCGAGCGCAGTGACCGAGCCGACCGACTGCACGCTCTTGCACATGCCTTCGACAAGGGCCAACTACAGGGGGCAATTCATCCATTCGGCGGATACCAACAATTCGCCACCATTGATAGGGCGCTTCAGAACGCCAGAAATCGCGATCCGGCACCACCGTTCGGGCACTTGACCTTGGTCTATAGTTCCAGGCATGTATCCAGGCGATGAGCCAGATTTCAGCGGCCAAACGCAGCCACTGCAGACCGGGGGCAGCATGCAGAGCCAGTACCCACAAACCCAGCAACCGCAACGCCGGTCCCACACCGCCGTGATCGTGGCTTCCATCGTCTGTGTCAGCCTCGTGGTGACTGCAATCGCATTGGCACTTATTTTCACGGGCAACGATTCCCCGGACTCCACCGCCGCACCCGTGTCCGACGAAACGACGACAGTGATCGAGAAGCCGGGCACTACCCTGACGCAGACCCAAACGGTGGCGCCGGCGCCACCGCCCGCCCCGATGATCAACAACGCACAAGCTGCCCTGAACGCCAGCGGATTCGTCTATCCGTGCACCTCGTCGATATACCGCCAGCGCACCGGCACGACGTGCGCCTGGGCGCAGGACGTCCAGTATGAGGTTCAGCGTCGCGGCGGAACCTTCAGCAGCGTGCCGATCTACAGCGCCGGGGCGGGCACAACCATCTATACGAGTTGCCACGACGCAGGCTACTTCTACCAGTGCACCGGCCGAAACTCGACCATCGCCATCCTGAAGTGAAAGCGACGACGCATCGCCGGATGGCAGTTGCGTTACCCGCCATCGCCGCCATCGCAGCACTGCCGTCTTGCGCGACATCGAACGATCCTGCTGCCGGGTCCAGTGTTGTCACGGAGGTGGTGACAGAGATGGTCCCCGGTACCCCGACCACCAGCCAGGCCGCCGATATCGGCTGCACCGCACCGGTCATCGCGATCGATCCGGGACACAATCCGACGCCGATCGACATGTACGACCCGAAGACCGGGGCATACATGAGCGACTATTCCAATGGCGCGGAGGACTCCGACACCATGGAGGTGTCTCGTCGACTACGTAAGGATCTGGTCGCCGACGGATACACGGTCGTACTCCTCAAAAAAGGCGTCAATGAGAGCGTCTCTTATCGCGATCGGGTCACTCGGGCAGAGAAGGCCAACGCCGATCTCGCGATCAGCGTGCACACCTATACCGACGACCATCGGATTTTCGTTCAGCGCGTGGGCTTATCGCGCCAAGGCATCGGCGCCGACGGCCAGCCACACCAAGTCACCTACACCAATCGCGCGACCGCGACCGAAAGTCAGAAGCTGGCCGCAGACTTCGCGGCTGCACGCGGCAAGGTCGAAGGCCGGACGATAGAGATCACCGATAACAGCTTCGATGGTCGACCTCCGCTGTGGGCGGGCAACATTCCGATTATCGCGCTCATCTCCGATAAGGTCCCGTGGGTTTACAACGAGTTCGGAACCCCCACCGGAGGTGGATCCGTGCCCATCGGCGAGCAAGGCATTGCGACATACGCGCAGAGCCTTGCCGCGGGGGTCCGCGCGGCCGTGCCCAACAAGTGCAAAAGCTGACACCGATTAATAGATGTGCACCACTGCGTCGTTGCCACCACGGCAAACAATAATCCCCGACTCGGCGTTGCATGCCATCTGATAGGACTGCCCAGTGACCGGACTGAAGGCCGTAATCACGCGGGACTGCCCAGCGGGACCGGCGGCAAGATAGCTGCTGAGTACCGACTGGGCGAACTCACAGCTTGTAACACTGCCCCCGACGCCAACCGCCGAGTTGCAGGCGGTCGTGGCCAACTGGGTGGGCTGGCCGCCGGGTTCAGTAGTCATAGTCGAGGTCAAGGTGGTGGTCGACGGCGACGCGGCGGCGGAGTCGTCGTCCTTGTTTGCGAAACCGAAGTAGTACACGGCCAGCCCGATCAGGGCGGCGATCAGCAACCCGATGATGCCGGCGAGCACCAGCTGGGTGGTGCGACTACCGCTGGACGGCGGCCCCTGCTGCGGAACCGGGTAACCGACCGGCTGCTGCGAAGCGGGATAGCCCACCGGCTGCGGCGGCATCGGGTAGCCGACCGGAGCCTGCGCGAACTCGGTACCGGCGTAGGCCGCTGTCGTCGGCCCGGCCGGAATGAACTCCGTCGCCGACGCGGCCTGAATGAACTCCGTTGCCGAGTCATGGCTCAGCTCGGCGCGGGCGGCCCCGGCGAGCTCGGCCGCCGATACATAACGATGGGCCGGATCCTTGGCCAGACCGCGCGCGAGGACCACGTCCAAGCCGGCCGGGACATCGGGGTTCAGGGAACTGGGCGCCGGCGCCTCGTTGAGCACCGCGGCCTTGATCACCGAACTGACCGTATCCCCGGCGAACGGGGGCCGACCGGTCAGCAACTCGAACAGCACCGCGGCCAGCGCGTAGACGTCGGACGAGGGCGCCACCGGCGCATTGTCGAAGTGTTCGGGCGCGAGGTAGGCCGTCGATCCGATGGCGGTACCGGTCTTGGTCAGACCGGAGTCGTTGCCATCGTGGGCGATACCGAAATCCACCAGGTAGGCGAAGCCCGTCGGCGCCACCAGGATGTTCTCCGGCTTCACGTCCCGATGGACCAGCCCGCCGGCGTGCGCGGCAGTCAGTGCCGCGGCCACCTGCTCGATGATGGCCACCGCTTCATTCGCCGGCAAGGCGTGCACACGACGCAACAGCTGACGCAGGTTCTCACCCTCCACCAGGCGCATGTCCAGGTAGAGCGTGCCGTCCAGCTCGCCGAAGTCGTGGATCGGAATGATGTGCGGCTCACCGAGTTTGGCCACCAACTGGCATTCGCGACGGAAGCGCTCGGCGAACGTCCCGTCGTCGACGGCGCTGCCACCCAACAGCTTCAGCGCCACCTCCCGGTCGCGCACGGTGTCGTACGCGCGATACACCGCGCCCATTCCGCCACGGCCGAGCAGCGCATCAATCCGATAGGGCCCGAAGACCGTTCCCACCCGCACGTCAGTCATCGGTCTTCCACTGCCCCATTCCGAGAATCACCATCACCAGCTGCTTTTCGGCGCGCCTGATCAGCTGATCCGCCGCCCCCGAGCGTCCGTCGCCGTCCAGCAGGTCCGCTACCGCCGTCATCATAATGGTGACGATGAGATCGGCGGCCGTTTCCAGGTCGTCCGCCTCCCACCGAACCAGCGCGGGAATCCGCGCCAAGTCGATCGCGAGTTCCCGGGAGAACAACCGGAGTTCGGTGTTGATCGCACGACGCACCTCGGTGACACCGCCGTGCTGCTCGCGAATCAGGAAGCGGAACTTGGCCTCATCCGAACGTACGTGACGGAACAAGATGTCCAATGACTCACGGGCACTGGGCATTCCACTCTTGACCATGTCGCGCCGCCCCTCACGGAGCGCGCGGCGCAGCACCCGCATGGAGTCCTCCACCAGCGTCACGCCGAGATCCTCCATCGACGCGAAGTGACGGTAGAAGGCGGTCGGGACGATGCCGGCCCCGCGCGACACCTCGCGCAGGGACAGACTGCCGAATGAACGGTCGTCCACTAACTCGATGGTCGTATCCAGCAGAGCCTGCCGGGTCTCTTCCTTCTTCTCCGCGCGGGAACGACGCCGCGCGTCACCACTGCCCCCGCTGCCACCGGAGTTCTTCGAAGAAGCCACACCGCCAAGTCTAGGCGGTGACGGGCGACACACCGCCAAGCGCTTGCCGCTCGACTTCAACATGTGTCATCGTTCTTTGTGTACACCCGTGCACTGAAATCAGGAGAGATCATGGCTTCTCGAATCGCAGGCCTCCTCGAGAATCTCGTCGAGGCCGCCGTCACGCCCTACCCGGTGGACCGCTATCTGGAGTTCGTCAATCCCATGCTGACGTGGCGGGAGACGCGCGCCAAGGTGGTCGGCCGCACCCTCCAGACCGACCGCACAGTGACCCTCACCCTCGCCCCGACCCGGCAGTGGCGGGGCCACCGTCCCGGACAGTATGTAGAGGTCAGCACCGTGATCGACGGTGTTCGCCACCGGCGCTTCTTCTCGCCGGCGAATGCTTCACAGACCACCGGCACCGTGGAACTCACCATCACCGCACACCCCGACGGTTTCCTGTCTAAGCACCTGCGCGAGGCCGTCCAGATCGGCGACGTCCTCGGACTGTCCGCCCCCGCCGGCACCTTTGTCCTGCCCAGTCCGCGCCCGGCCCGCACCGTCTTGGTCAGCGGCGGAAGCGGCATTACACCCGTCATCTCAATGCTGCGCACACTCGTGGCCGAAGGACACTCCGAGCCCGTCACACTCGTGCACTACGCCCGGTCCGCCGAGGACGTCCCGTACCTCGCCGAACTGGAGGGCCTGGCGGCGATGCTGGGCAACGTCGAGCTGCGCCTGCAGTACACCCGCACCGACCACGACGGACACTTCCGCGCCGCGCATCTCGACGGGCTCGCCGACGCCGACGGTGCACAGGTGTTCCTCTGTGGACCGCCGTCGCTGATGGACGCAGTGCGCGAATACCACGACGCCCGCGGGCTCACCGATCGCCTGCACAGTGAGGCGTTCACCCTCAACACCGCCCCGGTCCTCGATCCGGACCAGCCGATCACCGGCACCGTCGCCTTCACTGCCTCGGAGACCACCGCCGCCAACGACGGCCGGACCCTGCTGGAACAGGCCGAGGCCGCCGGACTGAGCCCGGAGTACGGCTGCCGCATGGGCATCTGCTTCTCGTGCACCACGGTGCGCATCTCCGGCTGCACGCGCAACATCCTCACCGGCGAACTCGACTCCGAGGCCGACCAGCCCATCCAACTCTGCGTCAACGCACCGGTCGGCGACGTCGTCGTCGACCTGTGAACCCCACTCTCGAAAGGACGTCCGTCATGGCCATCGACACCGTCGCCCCCGCCCGGCCGACCGAAGTGAATCTGTCCGCCGCCCAGGTCGAGGAGATCGGCCGCGAGCTCGACGCCCTGCGCGCGCGCATCGTCGCCGACCTCGGTCAGTCCGACCGCGACTACCTGTACAAGGTGATCGGCGCGCAGCGAAAGCTCGAGTTCGCCGGTCGCGCACTCATGTATCTCCCCTTCGTCCCGCCGCTCTGGCTGGCCGGGGTCGGGGCCCTCGGCGCGGCCAAGATCCTCGACAACATGGAGATCGGCCACAACGTGATGCACGGCCAGTACGACTGGATGCGCGAGGACACCTACAACTCCCGCGAATTCGACTGGGACACCGTGTGCCCGGGCGAGCAGTGGAAGCACAGCCACAACTACCTGCACCACACCTTCACCAACGTGATCGGTGAGGACCGCGACATCGGCTACGGCATCCTGCGCATGTCGCGCGATCAGAAGTGGAACCCGTACTTCCTGGGCAATCTCGGCTACGCCACCGCCCTGATGCTGGCCTTCGAATGGGGCGTCATGCTCCACGACCTGGAAGCCGAGAACGTCCTCGCCGGTCGCCGCAAGTGGTCGGACGTCAAGGGACTGGTCAAGGGCATGTGGCGCAAGGCCAGCAAGCAGGTCGCCAAGGACTACCTCATCTGGCCGGCGCTGACCGGACCGTTCTTCGTCTCCACGCTGATCGGTAACGCCGGTGCCAACCTGATCCGCAACGTGTGGACCTACTCGATCATCTTCTGCGGCCACTTCCCCACCGGCGCGCAGACGTTCTCGGCGGAGGAGACGGCCAACGAGACCAAGGGCGAGTGGTACCTGCGTCAGATGCTCGGCTCGGCGAACATCACCGGCAGCGAGCTGTTCCACATCATGAGCGGCAACCTGAGCCACCAGATCGAGCACCACCTGTTCCCGGACGTGCCCGCCCACCGCTACCCGGAGATGGCCGTCGAGGTGCGCGCGATCTGCGAGGAATACGGCCTGCCCTACAACACCGGATCGCTGCGGCAACAGCTCGGCTCCACCTGGCTCAAGATCGCCAAGCTGTCCCTGCCCAACTCGTTCACCCGGGACGACAACGACATCGTTCTGAACATCGAGCGCTGCGGTGACGCCGCCAAGGCCACCCGGTCGGCGAAGGTCGCCTGACCGCGCGGGCCTCGAGCAGTGCCGGGCGCGAGCGGTACTGCTCGAGGCCCCACCGAGGGATCGGTATCGTCGGAGGCGACGAACGAAGGAGTCGACGTGGTGGGCAAGCTGGAACGTAACAAGGATCTGATCCAAGACATCGCCGAGAACACGGCCCACCGCGTCGGAGCGATCGCCTCGATCATCACCACGGCGATCGTCGACGTGACCCGCGAGATCGGCGACCTGGTGACCGACGGCTTCGAGATGCGCGAGGCAGCCAAGGCCGCCGGCAGAGCCGACCGCACCGACGAGGCGGCGCAGTAACCGCTCGATGACCGACCCGCACGAGGTCCTCCGCACCGTCTTCGGATACGACTCCTTCCGCGGTGACCAGGCACAGATCGTCGACCAGGTGGTCGGCGGCGGTGACGCTCTGGTTCTGATGCCGACCGGCGGTGGCAAGAGCCTCTGCTACCAGGTGCCGGCACTGGTGCGCGACGGATGCGCCATCGTCGTCTCCCCGCTCATCGCCCTCATGGCCGATCAGGTCGGCGCACTGCAACAACTCGGCGTGCGCGCGGCCTACACCAACTCCACCCAGAGCCTGTCCGAGCGGATCGAGGTGGAGGAGGCCTTTCTCTCCGGCGAACTGGATCTGCTGTACATCGCCCCCGAACGCCTCAGTCAGCCGCAGACCCGTGACTTCCTCAGTCGCGGCAAGCTCGCCCTGCTCGCTATCGACGAGGCGCACTGCGTCAGCCAGTGGGGCCACGACTTCCGGCCCGACTACCTCGCGCTCGGCGAGCTCGCCGAGCTCTGGCCGCACGTCCCGCGGATCGCCCTGACCGCCACCGCGACGGATCGGACGCGCCGTGAGATCGTCGAGCGCCTACATCTCGGTGACGCCCGGCAGTTCGTCTCCAGCTTCGACCGCCCCAACATCAGCTATCGGATCGAAGCCAAAGACCGTGTGGCCCAACAGTTGTTGGATTTCATCAAGACCGAGGGCTTCGACGACGGCGTGCCGCTGACCGGCATCGTCTACGCCCTCAGCCGCAAGAGCGTCGAGAAGCACGCAAAGTACCTGCGCGACAACGGCGTCGACGCGATGGCCTATCACGCGGGGCTGCCGGCCGAAGAGCGCGCGGCCACCCTGCGACGTTTCCTCGATGAGGACGGGACCGTGGTGGTGGCGACCATCGCCTTCGGCATGGGTATCGACAAGCCCGACGTGCGGTTCGTCGCGCACGTCGACCTGCCCAAGAGCGTGGAGGGCTACTACCAGGAGACCGGTCGCGCCGGACGCGACGGCCTGCCGTCGGTGGCGTGGATGGCCTACGGTCTGGCCGACGTGGTGCAGCAGCGCCGCTTGATCGAGATGTCCGACGGCGATCAGGCCCACAAGATGGCCCAGGGCCGACTGCTCGACGCCATGCTCGCCCTGTGCGAGACCGCGACCTGTCGGCGCGTGCAACTGCTGCGGTACTTCGGTCAGGAGATCGCGCCGTGCGGCAACTGCGACACCTGCCTGAGTCCGCCCGCGACCTGGGACGGCACGGTCGCGGCGCAGAAGGTGCTGTCCACCGTCTGGCGGCTGGATCGCGAGTTCAGCGGTCAGCGCTACGGCGCCGGTCACCTCATCGACATCCTGCTGGGCAAGTCCAATACGCGCATCGAGCAACTCGGACATCGGCGCCTGTCGACGTTCGGGATCGGCACCGAACTGGATCAGACCGCCTGGCGCGGCGTGATCCGGCAGCTCATCGCGCAGGGATTCGTCGCCCCGCACGGCGAGTACGGCGTGCTGACCCTCACCGAGGCCTCCGGCGGCGTGCTGCGCGGCGACGTCACGGTGACCTTCCGGGAGGAAGCCAAACGGGTCCGGTCGACGGCCGGTCGCGGCGCCAAACGCACCGCCACCGCCCTGTCCGGCCCCGACACCGAGGTGTTCGAAGCGCTGCGCGGCTGGCGCGCGTCGGTGGCCCGCGAGCTCGGCGCCCCGCCGTACACGGTCTTCAACAACAACACTCTGGAAGCACTCGCCCAGATCCGGCCGACCGACAGCGAGGGACTGCTCGCCATCACCGGCATCGGCGAAGGCAAGCGTGCCAAGTACGGCGACGGCGTCCTCGCGATCCTCGCCGAATTCCCCTGAGCGCTCGTTGAAATCATCGCGCGCGCAATTCTGGGGGAATCGCCGGCCCGCGACGTAGCCTGAGTCGTTCGGTCAAGACGATGGAGGCAGTGGTGACGGACGTGTTCACGAAGGTCGAAACGACGATTGCGGTCGAGTCGACCCCGCCCAGCCGGTGGCGCAGTGGATGGCGCGACGCCTTCGCTTTCCCGAACCCCGTCAACGATTACGCGGCCCGCTCCACCGCGGGACTGGTGATCGCGCTGGCCATCGCGGCGATCGCCGTCGACCAGTGGTGGCTGTACGCGATCCTGGCCGTCGGCTTCGCACTGCGAGTGGCAGGCGGTCCGCGGTATTCGCCGTTCGGCCGGCTGGCCGTGCATGTGATCGTGCCCAAGCTGGTCAAGAAGGAGAAGATCGTTCCGGGCCCGCCGAAACGATTCGCACAGGCAATCGGCCTCGCGTTCTCCCTCACCGCGCTGATCCTGTCGCTGGCAGGCTTCGGCCTCGCCGCCCAGATCGTGGTCGGCGCCCTCATCGTCGCCGCGTTCCTCGAAGGCGCCTTCGGCTTCTGCCTCGGTTGCGTGGCCTTCGGCTACCTGCAGCGGGCCGGGGTGATCCCCGACTCGGTCTGCGAGGCGTGCGCACGCTAAGCGTGAGGTTCGCTCGACGCCGTTCGGCTACAAAGTGTTGAGAATCGGGGGGACCGCGGGCAATATGCCCGCGGTCCACCCGATTTTCAGCACTCTTCGACGCGCCAAACGCACTTAGACCGCCACGGCCGCCAGTTCGACGGCCACCTCGGTGCCCAGCGCGGGAACGGTCTCGGCGGCGGGCACCACCACGGAGAGGGCGGCTCCCTCACCGACCGGCTCGACGAACACCGAATGGTAGGAACCGCGGAACTCCACCGCGGCCACCGTGCCGAGGGTTTGGCCGGTCCCCGGATCCACCTGCGCCAGGCGGATCTCGTGCGGACGCACCACGTGCACCTGGCCGTCGATCACGATCCGGTTCAGATCCCCGAACAGCTCGCCGACACGGTCGTCCGCCGGGTTGACGTACACCTCCTCGGGGGTGCCGGTCTGGCGCACCCTGCCGTCCAGCAGCACCACCACCTGATCGGCCAGCGCCAGCGCCTCCACCGGATCGTGGGTCACCAGCAGTGCCGTCGCGCCGTACTGCCGCAGCAGCCGCCCCACCTCGCTGCGCAGCCGGGTGCGCAGGCCGGCATCGAGCGCCGAAAACGGCTCGTCCAGGCCGATCAACGCCGGCGCCGGGGCCAGCGCCCGGGCGAGCGCGACGCGTTGCCGTTGGCCGCCGGACAGCTTGCCCGGGCGACGGTCGGCGACCTCCCCGAGACCGACCAGTGCGATCATCTCCTCGACCCGGTCGTTGCGGCCGGCACGAGATCGAAGACCGAAGCCGATGTTCCGGCGCACAGTCAGGTGCGGGAACAGCGCGCCGTCCTGCGGCACCAGGCCCACATCGCGGTGTTCGGGGGCCACACGCCGCCGATCATCGGAGACGGTCTCCCCCGCGATCGTGATCGTGCCGGCGGTGATCGGCTCCAACCCCGCAATGGCCCGCAACAATGTCGTCTTGCCGCAGCCGGACGGGCCGAGCACCGCGGTGATCGAGCCGGCGGGCACGTCCAGATTCACATCGTCGAGCACCGTCCGGTCGCCGTAGGCCACCGACACCCCTGCCACGCTCAACATCGTCTCGGTGAACATCGTCTCGCTCACTGTCGGCCTCCGTTCGAGAGGAGAAGGGTGGACAGGACGGCGGCCGGGACCGCGGCCACCGCCATCAGAATCAGGCCGAGGACCGCGGCCTCACCGGAGGCGCCGTCGTTGGACAGGCTCCACATGTGCGTGGCCAGCGTCGACGTCCCGATGGGCCGCAGCAGCAGGGTCGCGGGGAGTTCCTTGGCGATCGCCAACGCGGCCAGCATGGCTCCGGCGGCGATACCGGGCGCGACCAACGGGAGGCGGACTCGCCACAGGACCGACCACGGTCCGGCGCCGAGGGTGCGCGCCGCATCCGAGAGGGAGCCCGCGGTCGCATCGAACCCGGTGCGGATCGGCGCCACCGCCATCGGCAGGAAGAGCATGGCGTAGCAGGCGATCAGGAGCCCGGGGGTCAGATAGAAGTCGCGCCCGAGCCGGATGCCGACGAAGACCACCGCCAGGCCGACGGTGACGCCGGGCAACGTGTAGCCCAGGTACGAGACCTTCTCCACCAGGCCGGCGCCGCGGCGCGGTGGTTTAGCGGTGTACAGCGCGATCGGCAGGGCCAGCGCGGTGACGACCAGCGCGCCGATCCCGGCGTAGCCGAGCGTGGCCGCCACATCGGGCCACGCCCAGGCCAGGATCTCGCCGGTGGAACGACCGGCCAAGCGACGCGACTGCACGATCTCCCGGATCAGTGCGGCCACCGGGATCACGATGGCGACGGTCAACGTGGCCAGCATGGCCACCCACGCCAGGGCCCGCGCCCGCGGGTCGGCGCCACGCGCGGCGGTCTGCACCGCGCTCAGCGGCCGGCTGTCGGCCCGTCGTGCGCGGCGCTCCACGGTGGCCAGCACCAGCGCCGCGGCGATGAGGATGACGCTGTACACGGCGGGCAGCACCCGATCGAAGGCGCCGTTGTAGGCGTTGTAGATACCCACGGTGAACGATTCGAACCGCACCGACGCGGGTCCGCCGAAGTCGCCGAGGACGTAGAGCGCCACCAGCAGGGCACCGCCGACCGCGGCCGGCCGCAACTGGCGCAGCGTCACGGTGGCGAAGGTGCGGATCGGTCCCCGGCCCAGCGTGCGCGCGACGTCGGTCAGCGCCCGCCCGGAACCGCCCAGCGCGGCGGCCACCGGCAGCAGGATCAGCGGATAGCAGGCCACGGTGAGAACCAGGACCGCTGCCCAGAAGCCCTCGAAACCGGGAAACAGTCGGGTCCAGGCGAAGCCGGTGAGGTACGACGGCACGGCCAGCGGAGTGGCGAGCACGCCCACCATCCACGGCCGTCCGCCGCTGGCCTGGACCGCGGCCACCGCCAACCCGATTCCGAGGATCAGCGACAACAGCGTCACCGTCAGCGCCAGGGCCAGTGTGCCGAGGGCAAGTTCGGCGGTGCGGGCCCGCCAGATGATGCCCCAGACGTCATCGGCCTCGGCCACCCGCACCACCAGATACACCAACGGCACCGCGACCAAAAGGCAGATCGCGGTGACGCTGAGTGTGAGTACTGCTTTCCTTACAGCGCACCCACCTGGGTGAGGAGCGCCTCGGTGCCGTCGAGGTCGGCCAGATCGTCAAGATTGAGCTTCGGCGGCGACAGTTCGTTCAGTCGCGGCAGACCGGCGACGGTCAGCGGCACGTCGACGGCGATCGGGTACTCCCCGGTCTCCTCGGCGAAGTAACGCTGCGAGTCGTCGTTGAGCAGAGCGCGGATCACCTCGAAGGCCGCCTCCTTGTTGGGCGACGATTCGAGCACGCCGACACCGGCGACGTTCACCAGAGCACCGGCGTCGTTCTTGAAGAAGTGCAGGCGCGAGGGCACGTTCTCCTCGCCCTTCTCCATCACGGCGGCGGCCCAGTAGTAGTGGTTGATCAGTCCGGTCGCGACGGTTCCGGCGTTGACCGCGTCGAGGATCTGGCCGTTCTTCTCGAACTTCTGCGGGTCGTTGGCCAAGAACGCGGTGAGCCAGGCGCGCGCGCCGTCCTCACCGCGCAGCACACGAAGCGCCGTCACGAACGACTTGAAGGAGGCGTTGGTCGGCGCGTAACCGATCTGGCCCTTGAACTTGGGGTCGAGCAGACCGTCGATGCCCTCGGGCAGATCGGCGGCGGCCATCTTGTCCGGGTTGTAGGCGAGCACCCGCGAGCGCGCGGTGACCGGCGCCCAGTTGCCTTCGGCGGTCCGGTACTCCGGATCGGCCACCTCGGTCAGGTCGGCGGGCAGCTTGGCCAGCAGCCCGGCCTCGGACAGGCGGCCGAGTTCGCCGGCGTCTTGGGCGAAGAACAGGTCGGCGGGCGAGGCCGAGCCCTCTTCGAGGATCTGGGTGGCCTTGCGGTCGTAGGACACCTGGATCTGCATGCCGTCGGCCTGGTAGCGGGTGATCAGGGGCCCGACGAGCTCTTCGGAGCGGCCCGAATAGAGCGTGACGCCCTCACCGTCGTCGCCACTCGAGCCACACGCGGTCAACAGGCCCGCAGCCACCACCACAGCGGCGGCAGCAGCCATCGCCTTCATCGATCGCTTCACTGAGAAGTTCCCTTCGGTCGGTCAGTTAGGTCAGCGTACCCTAACGATTACCGACCTCAATCCAGCAGTCCCAGTGCGATGCCGTCGAGGATGTCGTGCTCGCTGACGACCATCTCGGCGATCGACGCACGCGCCGAAAACTCCTGCGCCAGTGCCATTGTCACCAGCGCCCCGCCACCGATCACATCCACTCGGCCCGGGTGCATGGGCCCCAGCGCCGCGCGATCGGCGCGCGTGGCCTTCACCAGATCCCGGCAGACCCGCTCGACGTCGGTCAGCGGATGCCGGGACAGGTGGATGGCGTCGGAGTCGTAGTCGGCCAACCCAAGATTCAGCGCCGCGATCGTGGTGAGCGTGCCCGCCACCCCGACCCAGGTCCGCGCCCGCTCCACGGGCACTGCGGCGAATGCGGGTGCCAACCGTTGGGCCACAAACGATTCCGCTTCGCGGACCTCGTCGGAGGTGGGCGGATCCGAATGCAGAGAGTGCTCGGTGAGACGGACGCAGCCGACGTCGGCCGAGTAGGCGGCGTCGGCCATCACCACTTCGGTGCTGCCGCCGCCCAGATCGGTCACCACGAACGGACCGTCGGCCGGGTCCAGCCCGCCGACGGCGCCGCGGAAACTCAGCTGCGCCTCCTCGTCACCGGAGATCACCTCGGCGACGGCACCCTCGGTCACCTGTCCCAGGAGCTCGGCGGTCATGTCGAAGAACTCGTCACGATTGCTCGCGTCCCGGGTGGCCGAGGTCGCGACCATTCGAACCTGTTGCACGCCATGGGTTTTCATCACGTCGACGTAGTCGGCGAGCGCCACGCGGGTGCGAGCGATCGCTTCGTCACGGAAGCGCCCGGTGGCGTCGACGCCCTCCCCCAGTCGCACGATCACCATGTCGCGGACCACGTCGACCAGTCCGCCGGCACCGTCGGAATCGGCGATGAGCAGACGGATCGAGTTGGTGCCGCAGTCGACGGCAGCTACGCGAGTCATCGCCTCAGTCGTCCAGTGCCGGCCAGTCGGCGGGCACCGCGATGCCGCGGAGCCCTTCGACGTCGGCAAGCAGCGCGACGGTCTCGTCGCCCAGCGGGTTCACGCCCGGCCCCTTGGCCAACGAGTGGGCGGCCAGCACGTGCAGGCACTTGACCCGATCGGGCATGCCGCCGCCGGCGAAGTCGGTGCCGAGCGACTCGATGGCGTCCCGTTCGGCCAGGTAGCTCTCGTAGGCGCCACGGTAGGCGGCGGCGAGCTCGGCGTCCTCGAGCAAGCGCGCCGACATCTCCCGCATCACGCCGCCGGACTCGAGGCGGCTGCACGCGCCCGTCAGGCGCGGATCGGTCAGGTAGTAGAGCGTCGGGAAGGGCGTGCCGTCCGGCAGGCGGGGTGCGGTCTTGACCACCGCGGGCCGACCGTCGGGCGTGCTGTAACTGACTTCCAGCACACCGCGCGGCTCGCGCCCCAACTGTTCGGCGATCGCGTCGAGTTGCGACTGGGGAATGCTCACTTGTCCTCCGGCGGTGTGGACACCGCGTCCCACAGATTCTGGTACCAGGGGTTGGCCGCGTACTCGCGCGCCTTCTCCTGTGCTTGCTCATGCTGCTCGCGCGACGGGTAGGTCAGCACCAGCGGCTTCTCCCCCGGCATCACATACTGCAGCTGCTCGCGGGCCGCGGCTTCGATGTAGGCGGGGTCGTTCTGTTCGGTGACCCGCCGCTGATAGTGCTCCACGTCCCGCGCCAACTGCTCGTTGGCGGCCTGCAGCCGACGGAACTCCCCGCGCTGATTCCAGTAGGTCTGCACCGGCACGGCGAGGGTCACCGCCAGCAGGATCAGGACCACCACCATGGCGATGACGCGACGGGAGAAGACCGAATGCACCCGCGCGAACACCGCGGGCAGACGAATGCCCGCGACGGTGTCGGGCGCCTCGTCGACCGAGTCGTCGACGTCGGTCTCGACCGGCGCGTCGATGACGGCCACCGCACCGGTGTCCGCGGCATCGTGGCGGGTCTCGCGACGGTAGCGAGTCCGGGTTCGACGGACCGCGGGCCCGGCCGCTCCGGACGTGCGCGCACGTCCGGAACCCCGCGCCCGGCTGCCTCGCCCGGACTCGCTCGTCGCCATTGTTCTAGCTAATCACGCTCACGCGCCGAAACGCGGGAACGCCTCGGCGCCCGCGTACCGTGCCGCGTCGCCCAGACCTTCCTCGATGCGTAGGAGCTGGTTGTACTTGGCCACTCGCTCCGAACGCGCGGGGGCACCGGTCTTGATCTGGCCGCAGCCGCAGGCGACGGCCAGGTCGGCGATGGTGGTGTCCTCGGTCTCGCCCGAGCGGTGGCTCATCATGGTGGCGTAGGCGGAGTTGTGCGCCATGGTGACCGCGTCCAGGGTCTCGGTCAGGGTGCCGATCTGGTTCACCTTCACCAGCAGCGCGTTGGCGATGCCCTTCTCGATGCCCTCGGCCAGACGCTCCGGATTGGTGACGAAGAGGTCGTCGCCCACCAGCTGCACCTTGTCGCCGACGGCCTCGGTGAGTGCCGCCCAACCGCCCCAGTCGTCCTCGGCCAGGCCGTCTTCGATCGAGACGATCGGGAACTCCCCGATCAGCTTCGCGTAGAAGTCGATCATCTGGTCGGCCGAGAGGTCCTTGCCCTCCAGGCGGTACTTGCCCGCGTTGAAGAACTCGGTCGACGCCGAGTCCAGCGCGATCGCGATGTCGCTGCCGAACTTGAAGCCGGCCTTCTCGACGGCCTCGGCGATGGCGGCGATGGCCGACTCGGTGTTCGGCAGGTTCGGGGCGAAACCGCCCTCGTCGCCCAGCGCGGTGCTCATCCCCTGCTTGTGCAGCACGGACTTGAGCGAGTGGTACACCTCGGCACCCCAGCGGAGCGACTCGGCGAAGGTCGGGGCGCCGATCGGCGCGATCATGAACTCCTGGAAGTCGATGCCGTTGTCGGCGTGCTCGCCGCCGTTGATGATGTTCATCATCGGCACCGGCAGCAGGTGCGCGTTGGCGCCGCCGACGTAGCGGTAGATCGGCAGGCCAGCCGACTCGGCGGCGGCACGGGCCACGGCCAGCGACACACCGAGGGTGGCGTTGGCGCCGACGCGGGACTTGTCCGGGGTGCCGTCGGTCTCGATCAGGATCTGGTCGATGGTGCGCTGGTCGTCGGCGTCGTAGCCGACCACCTCGGGCGCCAGGTCGTCGAGAACGGCCTGCACGGCCTTGGTGACGCCCTTGCCCAGGTAGCGCTCGCCGCCGTCACGCAGCTCCACGGCCTCGTGCTCGCCGGTGGAGGCGCCGGAGGGCACCGCTGCACGCGAGAACGTGCCGTCGTCCAGCAGAACCTCTACCTCGACGGTCGGGTTTCCCCGCGAGTCCAGAATCTCTCGCGCGCCGACCTGCTCGATAATTGCCACTGCCCAGCCCCATTCGCCAGTTGTGCCGACACCCGGATGAATGCGTCGACGAGTTCGACGTCCAGCCTAGTGGAGGTCAGTAGCGCACGTTGACCGAGTAGGCATTGGCGTGGTTGCGCACCCGGATCACGTACGACATGGAGTTGTTGTAGGTCAGGATCGCCTTCTCCCAGCCGGCCGGCGTGGTCATGTCGCCGCCGGAGGAGACGCACAGGTAACGCGCCGCCGACAACGCCGCGTCGTCGATGTTGTCCGGATCGGCGATGCCGTCGCCGTTGGCGTCGACCCCGAAGCGCTGCCACGTCTCCGGAATGAACTGGAACGGGCCCATCGCGCGGTCGTAGACGTCGTCGCCGTCGAGCTTGCCGCCGTCGGAGTCGCGGATCTCCCAGTTGCCCTTGGTGCCGTCGAGCGCCATGCCGCGAATCTCGGGCCGCACGTCGCCGTTGGCGGCGACTTCGGCGCCGCGGTGCTCACCGTGCTTGCTCTCCACCCCGGCGATCCCGGCGAGCGTGGTCCACGCCAGGCCGCACTCGGGGTGCTGCTGGCGCTGAATCTCGGCGGCGTTGCCGTAGGCCTCCAGCGAGGTGACCGGAATTCCCGTGGCCGCGGCGATCGGTGTGGCCCATTCGCGCATCTTGTCGGCGGTCCGACCGGGCTCGTTGATGTCGATGTACGGCTGCTGCACGCCCGGTCCCGGCGGAATGCCTTCCGGGATGTCGGGCTTGTCCCACGGCAGGGAGATGCAGGCCGAGGTGGCCAGCGCGACGCCGCCGAGAAGCAGCGGCGCGCCCAGGCGCCGTCGCAGTGCAGTCATGTCGGGAGTCGTTCCTTTCGCCGGTGGGTCAGCGTGCCACACCGTGGGGGTAACGCCGCAAGCGGCGACGGAGTTCCCGTGACCGGCCTCACCGGGTGCCATTGGTCCCATTTCCGAGACGCGCTCTTCCCGTCGCTCCGCCGCCGCGCTAGTGTTTTCCTCGCCCTACCAAGGGTTGCCTATCCAATACGGACAAACAGTAAGAAGTGATCGATGTCAGTACTCGCCGACGCCACGCCGTCCGTCGTCACCCAGATGGTCGGCAGCGGCCTCATCGGCGTCCGCGAGGGCCTCGAAGCCGGCATCGTCGTGATGATCCTGATCGCGTTCGCGGTCAAGGGCGACCGACGGGATGCGCTGCGCTGGCTGTGGGCGGGTGTGATCGCCGCGCTGGTCATGACGATCGGCATCTTCCTGATCATTCATTTCGGCACGTCCACGGTCAGCAACCTCACCGCAGAGCTGATCGCCGGGCTGGCCTCGATGGTCGCCGTCGTCATCGTGACCTCGATGCTGCTGTGGATGCGTAAGGCGTCCGCGCACATCTCCGGCGACCTGAAGTCGAACCTGTCCTCGGCACTGGAGCTGGGTGCGGTCGCCGTCTTCAGCGTGGCCTTCCTGGCCGTCGGCCGCGAAGGCGTGGAAACCGCGTTGCTGATGGTCGGCTACGCGGAGAGCATCTCCGGCGGCGTGTGGCCGCTGGTGGGTCTGCTGCTCGGCATTCTGATCGCCGCCGGGCTCGCGACACTGCTGTACTTCGGCACCGTCTCGATCGACTTCAACAAGTTCTTCACCTACACCGGCCTGTTCCTGATCGTCGTGGCGGCCGGGATCCTCTCGTACGGAGTCCACGCACTCCAGGTGTACGGATGGCTGCCCGGGTTGAACAGCGCCGCCTACGACATCAGCTCCTGGTACGACACCAGCAGCTGGTACGGCGCCATCGCCTCCGGAATCTTCAATTTCTCGGCGAACCCGTCGTGGCTGCAGGTGTTCGCCTGGCTCGCCTACGTCGCGATCGTCACTCCCCTGTTCCTGCTTCGCGGCCGGACGCCCTCTCGAAAGGAAGTCGCCGATGGCGCATCCGTTTAACGCTCGTCGTCTCACCGCTGCCGGGATCGCCGTCGCGGTGCCCCTGACCCTGGCCGCGTGCCAGGCCAAGTCGTCGGCCGACGCCATCGCCGTCAGCTCCACCGACGACAAGTGCGAGCTGGCCACCACCGAGGCCGCCACCGGCGACGTCAGCTTCGCCATCACCAACAACGGCAACAAGGTCACCGAGTTCTACGTCTTCGGCAACAACAACCGCGTCCTGGGCGAGGTGGAGAACATCGGGCCCGGACTCAAGAGCACGATGACCGTCCAGTTCACCGAGCCGGGCACCTACCAGGTGGCATGCAAGCCCGGCATGGTCGGCGCAGGCATCCGGCACGATCTCACCGTGACCGGCGAGGCCAAGGAGAAGTCGCAGGCCCCGGCCGACGTCGAGCAGGCCAAGGATCGGTACCTGACCTACGTGCGCGGCCAGGTGGGCGACCTGGTGGCCCAGACCGAGAAGTTCGTCGGCGCGGTGAAGTCCGGCGACCTCGATACCGCGCGCGCCGAGTTCGGCCTCACCCGCACCTTCTACGAGCGCGTCGAGCCGGTGGCCGAGAGCTTCCAGGACCTCGACCCGCAGATCGACATGCGCTGGGACGACACCGAGGACGGCCAGCAGGAGTTCACCGGCTTCCACCGGATCGAACGCTACCTGTGGGCGCCCAAGCCCGAGCAGATCGGCGACGCCCCCGGCCAGGTGGCACCGGCCGATGCCGCACACGCGGCGAAGAACGACACCAAGGCGGCGATCGACAAGGTGGCCGACGGTCTCCTCGCCGACGTCAAAACCCTGCAGACCGAGGTGGACAAGCCCGACTTCGACTTCGAGACGCGGATGTTCGTGCAGGGCCCGCAGGCCTTGATCGACGAGATCGCAGCCACCAAGGTCGGCGGCGAGGAAGACCGTTACAGCCACACCGACCTGTGGGACTTCGCCGCCAACGTCGACGGCGCCGAGACGCTGATCGCCGAGTTGGCGCCGATCATCTCCGCGCGCAACCAGGCGCTGATGGACAAGATCACCGAGCAGTTCGGCGTGGTGCGCGCCGAGATCGACGCGCTGCGCTCCGGCGACGGCTACGTCTCCTACGACACGGTGCCCGAGGCCAAGCGCCGCGACCTGTCGGACCAGATCGACGCGCTCTCGGCCACGCTGTCGCAAGTGCCCGGCATCGTGATGCAGCAATGACCGGTATCAGCCGGCGCGCGGTGCTCGGCGGCGCCGCCGGTGTGGGCGCGGCCGCCGTCGGCTTCGGGGGCGGCTACGCGTTCGGCCGCGATGCCGCGCTCGACGCCTCGCACACCGTCGCCTTCCGCGGTGCGCATCAGGCCGGCATCGTCACCGAAGCGCAGGATCGTCTGCACTTCGCCGCCTTCGACGTGATCACCGACAAACGTGAAGACGTCGTCGCGATGCTGCAGAAGTGGACCGACGCCGCCGAACGGATGACGCGCGGTGAGGAGGTCACGCCCGACGGTGCGATCGGCCTCGGCGATTATGTGCCGCCCACCGACACCGGCGAAGCACTGGGCCTGTCGGCCGCGCACCTGACGCTGACCGTCGGGTTCGGTCCCGGACTGTTCGGCCCCAGCGCCGCCTACCCCGACCGTCCCGACCGATTCGGGCTTGCCGCCCGCAAGCCCGCCGGCCTCACCGACCTGCCGGCGTTCGCCGCCGAGAAGATCGAACCGCAGCGCAGCTACGGCGACATCTGCGTGCAGGCCTGCGCCGACGACCCGCAGGTGGCCGTGCACGCCATCCGCAACCTCGCGCGGATCGGCGTCGGCGTCGTCTCGGTGCGGTGGTCCCAGCTCGGTTTCGGCCGGACCTCGGCCACCACCCGCTCCCAGGACACGCCCCGGAACCTGTTCGGTTTCAAGGACGGCACCGCGAACATCCGCGCCGACGAGACCGACGACCTGAACAAGTGGGTGTGGGTCGGCGAGCAGGACAATCCTCCTGCCGCACAGTGGATGACGGGCGGCACCTACCTGGTGGCGCGCCGGATCCGGATGGACATCGAGCCGTGGGATCGAGCGAATCTGCTGGAGCAGGAACTCATCGTCGGCCGTACCAAGGGGCCGGGTGCTCCGCTGGGGCAGGTCGGCGAGTTCGACGAGCCCGACTTCCGGGTCACCAGCGGCGGTGCGCCGCGGATCCCGCGCAATTCCCATGTAGCCGTGACCAATCCGCAGAACCGCGGCGGCGTCCGAATCCTGCGGCGCGGCTACAACTTCACCGACGGCTCCGACGGCTTCGGCCATCTCGACGCCGGGCTGTTCTTCATCGCGTTCAACCGCGACTCGCACACGCAGTTCATACCGATGCAGCAGGACATGTCCCGAAAGGATGCGATGACCGAGTATCTGATCCCCAACGGCTCGGCGCACTTCGCCGTCCCTGCGGGCCTGAAGCCGGGCGAGTACTGGGGCCAGCACCTCTTCGCGTGACGCCCGCCGGCTGACCGTACGGAAGTCTCTTATCGTCGCTTATTCGATAACCGACGGTATGGTGGCCCCATGACCTCGCTTCCGGAGAGCAGCTGGCCGAGCGTCGACCTCGAGCAGGTCGACTGGCGGCCCGCGGTCCCGCGAGAGCTGCTCACCCGCGCGCAACGCGCACGCTATCGCGGACCGTACTCAGCGGCCCTCGTCGCACCGATCGCTGATCGAACCCCGCTCCTCACCCCCGAACTGCACGGCCTCGTCAACGATGCGAGCACGTTGATCACCCGATTCGACGCTGAGCTCGGCGCCGAACTCGCCCCGTTCGCCACCGTTCTGTTGCGTTCGGAAGCCGCGGCGTCGTCCCAGATCGAGAACTTGTCTTCGGGCGCCAAACAGATCGCCCTTGCCGAACTCGGCAGTCGGGAGAAGCGGAACGCCACCGAGATCGTCGGCAACGTCGCCGCCATGCGCGCCGCACTGGCACTCGTCGACAACCTCGATGCCGAGGCCATCGTGGCGATGCACCGCGCACTCATGTCACACCACGCACCCGAGATCGCCGGCCGTTGGCGCACCGAAGCCGTATGGATCGGCGGGAGCAGCATCGGTCCACACGACGCCGACTACATCGCACCGCAGGCGACGCACGTTCCCGGCTTGATCGACGATCTGATCGACTTCACGCAGCGCACCGATCTGCCGGCGCTGGCGCAAATCGCGTTGACACACGCCCAGTTCGAGACGATTCACCCGTTCCCCGACGGCAACGGCCGAACCGGGCGGGCACTGCTCCAAGCAATGCTGATGTCCCTCGGGCTGACCCGCAACGTCACCGTCCCGGTGTCCGCGGGTCTCCTCACCGACACCGACGGGTATTTCCGCGCCCTGGACTCCTACCGCGGCGGCGACGTGGTTCCCATCGTCGAAGCCGTGGCGAGAGCCGCGCAGGCAGCAGTGGTCAACGGTAGCCGCCTCATCGCCGACCTCCGCGCCATCCGCGGCGACTGGGACTCTCGGGTGAACCTCCGCTCGGACGCCCGGGCGCGGGAGCTCATGGAGGTTCTCCTGCGCCAGCCGGTGATCGACAGCGCGAGTGCGGCGCAGGCCCTGGGCATGTCCGCGTCCAATGCCGCACGGGCGATCCGCCCCTTGGTCGAGGCAGGAATCCTCACAGAGTTCACGGGGTACCGACGAAACCGGATGTGGTGCGCCACCGACATCACGGAGGCACTCGACGAGTTCGCGCGGCGGGCACTGCGGAAAGCGCAGTGACGCCGGCGCGAGTCCTCCGACCCACAATGCCTTTCGAGTGACATCCATCGCTGTTCTGGGCAGCGGCCCAGTACGGTAAGCGGGGGGCATCACACGAGGAGCGCTTTGTGACACTCGGACGACGCGGAGCCGCGCTGGCGTGCACCCTCTTCCTTTCCGCCGCCATGCTCGCCGGGTGTTCGTCGCCCCAGCCGGCCGACGACGCCCCGACCGCGCCGCTCAGCTCACTGCCGCAACACCTCCGCGACTCCGGCAAGCTCACCGTCGGGACCAACATCCCGTTCGCGCCGATGGAGTTCCGGGAGGCCAACGGCGTCCTGAGCGGATTCGACGTCGACGTGCTCAACGCGGCCGCCGCCGACCTCGGGCTGACCGCGGACTTCCGTGAGCTCGGCTTCCCCGAACTGCTGCCGGGCGTGGTGGCCGGCGAGGTGGACGTGGCGGCGCGCGGCCTCTTCGACACTCCTGCTCGACAGTCACAGGTGGACCTGGTGACGTACTACAGCGCCGGGACGCAGTGGGCGCGCAAGGCGGGTACCGACGTCGATCCCAACGATGCGTGCGGCCTCAAGGTCGGCGCCGAAACCGACACCGTGCAGTTCCTCGCCGAGCTGCCGGCCAAGAGCGACGCGTGCACCGACACCGGCAAGGAGGCCCTCGAAGTGGTCCGCTTCGCCAGCCTCGACGCCGCGTTGGAGGCGCTCCGCGCGGGCGACATCAGCGCCGTCTCCGCCGACTCCCCCGCGATCCTGTGGGAGGTGAAGAAGTCCCCGGACAGTCTCGAGGCCGCGGACGCCCCCTTCGACACCCAGCCTTACGCCTTCGCCGTCGCCAAGGGTTCCGCTCTGGGTCCGGCCCTGCAGCAGTCGATCCAGCGACTGATCGACTCCGGCGAGATCAAGAAGATCGCCGAGAAGTGGGGGCTGGGCGACGGTCTGATCCCCACGTCGCTGATCAACGGGGCGGTGAACTGACATGGCGAGGCGTTTTAGGGGCATCGGCAGTCTGATCGCCGCGTTGACGGCCACCGCGCTGGTAGCAAGCTGTTCCACCGACACCGACGGCAGCCCCGTCGCCGCGCCGATTCCGGCGAGCGAAGCACCGGAAGCGTTCGCCGAGGTGATCGCCTCGTCGAACGTCGACGCCGAGCGGTACGTGTATCCGGTGGCCGACGGTGAGAGCGACCACGACCAGAACTGGGTGGATCTGTTCCTTCCCAAGGGCGACCACCCCGACGGATCGGTGCCGTTGGTGGTGCTGATTCACGGCGGCTCGTGGCAGTCGCAGATCGGCGCCGACACCTTTGTCACGTTCGCCCGGCGGCTCGCTGAGCGCGGGCTCGCGGTCTACAACGTGGAGTATCGACGTCTCGGCTCCGGCGGCGGGTACCCGCAGACCTTCGCCGATGTCGCGGCCGCTATCGACTTCGCCCCTGAGGTCGGGCGCGCCAACCCGGCCATCGACATGGACAACGCCGTGGTCGTCGGGCATTCGGCGGGCGGCCAGCTCGCCATGTGGGCCGGCACCCGGCACAAGCTCGACGACGACGAAGTGGGCGCGAAGCCGAAGTACCGCCCCACCAGCGTCGTCTCCCTCGCCGGCCCGCTCGACATGCGCACCGCCGTGAGCCTCGGCGACGATCGAATCGTCCGCGCGCTCGGCGGAACACCCGCGGAAGTCCCCGAGCGCTACGCGTCGGTGGATCCGATCCAGAACATCGATCCGTCCATGCCGACCATCGCCATGGTCGGAACCAAGGATCGCGTCGTGCCGCCCCTGCTCTCACGCAACTACATCGACGCGGCCACCAAAGCCGGCGCCACCGCCAGCTTCGTCCTGCTCCCCGACACCAACCACGTCACCATCGTGGACCCGGCCGGCACCGTGTTCCTCCGAGTCTTGGAGACCATCAGCCGGGCGGCCCATAACGCCCGCCACTCCTAGGCGTTTCCTGGCTAACGGCGAGTTCTTCCGCTACCCGCCACATTCCCTCACGTCTACAGATCGCGGGCAACTCGAAAATCTCGGCCCACGCCCAGCGTCACCCGAACGAACGACAGAGCAATAACCCGATACGGTCTGCAAGGATTGCTCCATGCGCGAAGGAATCTTCGAAAAACTCCTCACCGAAGAACTGGACGAGAGCTTGCGGTTCAGCGAGCTGAATCCCACCTTCGCCGACGTCGACAAGGCCGACCAGCCACACGTATTCGCCCGTCATATCGGTAGTGTTGTCACCCGCGCCCTGTCTGAAATATCGGAACCTCCGGAGCGTATTCGCACGGCAAATGCTGTCCTGGCGCTCCTGAAGTCGCCGCAGGAAATGATCGTGGAACCGGCTCAGCAGTTACAGCGGCTGCGCCGAGACCCCGGTCCCGGCGTTCTCGATCGGACATCCGTCCGACCCGCGACGCCCCTATCCGAGGTGGCTCTTCTGACCAATGCCGGCAACGGTGAGCCGTCCATTGGCCATGAGTTGCAGGCCGAGATCGCGTCGGCTGATTCGGTTGACCTGGTGTGCGCGTTCATCCGATGGAGTGGCGTGCGTCTCCTCGGGGTGAGTCCCCTGGAGTGGTGGGGTTTGGTGGCTCGCTGAGGGCGGTGGACACGCCGGAGAGCTTGGTGTCGCCGTTGGGGTGGGCCATCGCGTGATGATCAGT